>JBOHII010000001.1:0-7714 GCA_050725955.1 Pseudolabrys sp.
GCGAGCTCCATATTGTGGGTGGCGATGATGGTGGCCAACCCCGAGGCGCGCACGAGTTGAGTCAGCGCGGCGAACACGTGGTCGGCCGTATGCACGTCGAGGTTTCCGGTCGGCTCGTCGGCCAGCAGAATACGCGGCGCATTGGCGACCGCGCGCGCAATCGCCACGCGCTGCTGCTCGCCGCCGGAAAGCTCCGCCGGCCGATGGGTGAGCCGGTCGCTCAGGCCGAGATAAGTCAGCAGCTCGATTGCCCGCTTCTTTGCTTCCGAGCGCGACAGCCCGCGGATCATTTGCGGCAGCAACACATTCTCCAGTGCGGTGAATTCGGGCAGCAGGTGGTGCGACTGGTAGACAAAGCCGATCTCGTTGCGGCGGATGCGGGTGCGCTCGGCATCGGGCAGGATCGCGGTGGCCCGCCCGTCGATATAAACGTCGCCGTGGTCGGGCTGCTCAAGCAGGCCGGCGATGTGCAGCAACGTCGATTTGCCGGCGCCCGAGGGCGCAACCAGCGCCACCGATTGCCCGGGCCATATGGCGAGTTCGGCGCCGTTGAGGATATGCAGCGTGGCGTCGCCCTGCCGATAGGTGCGCTCGACGCCGTGCAGGAAGAGAACCGGATTGTCCTCGGCCACTTTCTCAACGGCGACACCGGCGACAAGCGTTTCACTCATAGCGCAGCGCCTCCACCGGATCGAGGCGCGCCGCGCGCCAGGACGGGTAGAGCGTGGCGATGAGCGACAGCGTCAGCGCCATCACCACCACCGCGGTGGTCTCCCCGGTATCCATGTCGGCGGGCAGGTGGGAGAGGAAATAAAGCTCGGGCGAGAACAGCTCGGTATTGGTCAGCCAGGACAGGAACTGCCGGATATTCTCGATATTGAGGCAAACCACCACGCCGAGCAGGAAGCCGACCAGCGTGCCAACCACGCCGATCGAGGCGCCGGTGATCAGGAACACGCGCATGATCGAGCCTTGCGTGGCGCCCATGGTGCGCAGGATGGCGATGTCCTGGCCCTTGTCCTTCACCAGCATGATCAGGCCGGAGACGATATTGAGCGCCGCCACCAGCACGATCAGCGTGAGGATCAGGAACATGACGTTGCGCTCGACCTGCAACGCGTTGAAGAAGGTGGCGTTGCGCTGGCGCCAGTCGATCATGAAAATCGGCTGCGCGGCCGCCGCCTGCACCGCCTTGCGATAGCTGTCCACCCGGTCGGGATCGTCGGTATAGACCTCGATGGCGGTGACGTCGCCGGCGCGGTTGAAATAGGCCTGCGCCTCCTTCAGCGGCATAAAGACGAAGGCCGAGTCGTATTCCGACATGCCGATCTCGAACACCGCGGCGACCTTGTAGACCTTGATGCGCGGCGTGGTGCCCATGGGCGTCACCGCCCCGCGCGGCGCCACCAGCGTGATGTTGTCGCCCGCGCGCAGCGAGAGCTGGTCGGCGAGTCTGCGCCCGATGACGACGCCCTGCCCGTCGTCGAAGCCTCTCAGCGTGCCCTGCTTGATGTTGTTGATGATCGAGGGCAGGCCTTCCAGGTCCTTGAGCCGAATGCCGCGGATCAACACGCCGCCGGCGTTGAAAGGCGAGGATGCCAGCGCCTGGCCCTCAACGATGGGCGCGGCGAGCCTGATGCCTTTGATGGCGGCGATGCGGGCGGCGACCGCCTCCCAGTCGGTCAGCGGCTTTTCCAAGGGTTGGATCAGCAGGTGGCCGTTAAGGCCGAGGATCTTGTCGAGCAGTTCCTTCCGGAAGCCGTTCATCACCGCCATGACGATGATCAGCGTGGCAACGCCCAGCATGATGCCGAGGAATGAAAACCCGGCGATCACCGAGATGAATCCTTCCTTGCGCCGCGCCCGCAGATAGCGCAGCGACAGCATCCACTCAAACGGAGAGAAGGGCCGCGTCCCTGAGGGCTCGGTCATCGATGATGGGTTCCCGCACGCAACTGTTCCTGTGAATTCTGGCGGATTCGTGCCGTCGATGACAGCAAAAGCCTTTGGAAGCGCACAGTATTTTTGATTCGATGGCGCGAATGTGGCGGAAAATCAGCGCGACAGCACATCGAGTGCCGAAGCCGGGCTCATCATCTCGCGCGACCCGTCGGCGCGTTTCTTGATTTCGACCTTGCCCTCGGCGAGGCCGCGCGGGCCGATCTGCACCTGCCAGGGGATGCCAATCAGGTCGGCATTGGCGAATTTGCCCCCGGCCCGTTCGTCGCGATCGTCGTAGAGCACCTCGATACCTTTGCCGGTGAGCCCGCGGTAAAGCTGCTCGCAGGCCGCGTCGGTGTCGGCGGCACCCTGCTTGAGATTGAGAATGGTGACCTTGAACGGCGCCACCGACTCCGGCCAGATAATGCCGGCTTCGTCATGCGAGGCCTCGATAATGGCGGCGACCAGGCGCGACGGCCCAATGCCGTAAGAGCCACCGTGGACCGGCACCTCCTTGCCGTCCGGTCCGGCGACCACCGCCTTCATCGGCACGGAATACTTGGTGCCGAAGTAGAAAATATGCCCGACCTCGATGCCGCGCGCCGAGACCTGTTTGTCGGCGGGGATTTTCGCAAAGGCCGCCGCGTCGTGCATGTCGGACGTCGCCGCGTATTGCGCGGTCCATTTGTCCACGATCCCCTGCAAACCGGCGATGTCGTCGAAATTCACGTCCGCCGCGGGCACCTGCAGGTCGAGATAATCCTTATGGCAGAACACTTCCGATTCGCCGGTCGAGGCCAGGATAATGAACTCGTGGCTGAGATTGCCGCCGATTGGCCCGGACTCGGCACGCATCGGGATCGATTTGAGCCCCATGCGGGCAAAGGTGCGCAAGTAGGCCACGAACATCTTGTTGTAGGAATGTTGCGCGCCGGCCTGGTCGACGTCGAAGGAATAGGCGTCCTTCATGAGAAATTCGCGGCCGCGCATCAGCCCGAAGCGCGGGCGCACCTCGTCGCGGAATTTCCACTGGATATGATAGAGATTGAGCGGCAGGTCCTTGTAGCTGCGCACGGAGGCGCGGAAAATTTCCGTCACCATCTCCTCGTTGGTCGGACCGTAGAGCATGTCGCGCTCGTGGCGGTCCTCGATGCGCAGCATTTCCTTGCCGTAGGCGTCGTAGCGCCCGCTTTCGCGCCAAAGGTCGGCCGGTTGGATGGTCGGCATCAGCAGTTCGATGGCGCCGGAGCGATTCTGTTCCTCGCGCACGATCTGGCAGATTTTCTGCAAGACCCGGAACCCGAGCGGCAAAAAGGCATAAATGCCGGCCGCCTCCTGCCGCATCATGCCGGCGCGCAGCATCAGCCGGTGCGAGACGATCTCGGCTTCTTTCGGCGTTTCGCGCAAGGTCGGCAGGAAGTAGCGGGTGAGGCGCATTGCGGTCGACTCGGAATTGGAGGGCGAAGAGTCCCCTTGTGAAAGCGGATCGGCCGAAAAAAGACAAGGCCCGTAGGCGACCGCCGAAATGGAATAAATTGGTCTATTCGGCGGTATCTATAGTGTTACAGTGGCCTTTGTTGGGGACAGCGCGGCACATGCGCGGATTGGCCAGGCTAGTCACAAGTTGGGTGGCGATCTACGCGGTCGCCCTGCACGTCATTTTGATGGGCCTGGTGCCGATCGCGGCCAACGGCGAACCCGTCAATCCGTTCTCGGTCATTTGTCACAGCGCTGCGCCGGCCACCACCGCCGGCGACGAAGCGCCGGGCAAGCCCGACCTGGTGCCGGGACACGCCTGCGAACATTGCAATCTGTGCAGCGCGGCAGCACCGCCGTCGGCGCCCGATATCGCGCTCATCGGAAATCTGGCCCCCGCGCGGCTGCTCCACGTGTTGCAGCCGGCCTCGCAGACGCCGCGCGCCGGCATCGCCTTCCGTCCCAATCTTGCGCGAGGTCCTCCGCTTTTCGTCTGACATTCGATTCACAAGATGTCCTGACGAAAACGGAGTGACCCATGTCCCCTTCAATGTTGCGCGCGGCGCTATGCGCCGGCCCGCTGGCGCTCGTCGCCATGAGCGCGAATGCCCACGAGATCGTCGGCAACCGCGTGTTCCCGGCGACGCTCGCGATCGACGATCCCGGCGTTGCCGACGAATTGTCGCTGCCGACCGTGTCGTTCTACAAGACCGGCGATGACCCGTCGGTGAAGCAGCTCGATATTTCCGGCGAATACTCCAAACTTATCACCGAGGATTTCGCCGCGTCGTTCTCGCCGACCTGGTCGCATATCTATGCGCCCGGCGGGCCGATGGGGATCGGCGCCAGCGGTTTCCAGAACATCGAGACCACGTTCAAATACCGGCTCTATAAAAATCCCGAGCATGAATTCGTGATGTCGGTCGGTCTCGACATCGAATGGGGCGGCAGCGGCGCGCAGGACGTCGGCGCCGATAGCTTCACCACCTACACGCCGACGTTTTATTTCGGCAAAGGCTTCGGCGATCTGCCGGCGAGCATGGGGTGGGCGCGGCCCTTTGCGATCACCGGACAGGTCGGCTACGCGATTCCAGGCTCGAGCTCGACCGTGACTTTCGATCCCGACAGCGGCGACGTTGATACCGAGTTCAACCCGCGCGTCATGACCTGGGGCGCCTCGCTGCAATACAGCCTGCCCTACCTGAAAGCCTCGGTCATCGATCTCGACCTGCCGGATCTCGTCAACCACCTCGTCCCGCTGGTCGAGGTGTCATTGCAGACGCCGGTTTCCAACTTCGCAACCTCCGGCACGGTGACCGCCGGCACCGTCAATCCCGGACTGATCTATGTCGGCGACACCTATCAGCTGGCGCTCGAAGCCATGATCCCGATCAATCGCGACAGCGGCACCGGTGTGGGTGTCATTGGCCAGGTGCATCTGTTCCTCGACGACATCTTCCCCCACTCGATCGGTAAGCCGCTTTTTAGCAACACCATCGCATCAGGGAGGCCGACATTCGGCAACAAGCCATGAATCAACGTCTAAGAATCCTCGCCGTCGTGACCGCCCTGTTTCCGGCGACGGCCTTCGCCCATGCCATGCTCGACCACGCCAGTCCCAAAGTCGGGAGTTTGTCACCCAAGGCGCCGCATGAAGTGGCGCTCTGGTTCACCGAGAATCTGGAGCCAGCTTTCAGTACCATCGAGGTCCGCAACGAAAGCGGCGCGCTGGTGTCGAGCGGCAAGGCGCATCTCGGCGCGGGTAACGAACTGCGCGTGCCGCTCAAGGCGCTCGGTCCCGGGACTTACAAGGTCAGCTGGCGTGTTCTATCGGTGGACACCCATCGCACGCAGGGCGATTTCACGTTCCGGGTGGGACAGTAGACCGCCGGTCCTGCGCCGAGCCAACAGCCGAGGCAGCCGTGATCGATCCGCTGATCGTGGTGCGCGCCGTGCATTATGCCGCGACCGTGCTGGTCTTCGGCACGGTCTGTTTCATGGCGCTGGTGGCCGAGCCGGCAGCAGCCGGCGGTCGCGCGCCGGCGGACTTTGCCGCGCTGTGCCGGCGCATGACTTGGGTGGTGTGGCTCGCCGTCGCGATCGTGATTCTGTCCGGCGTCGTCTGGCTGGTCTGGCTTTCCGCCGACATCTATGGCGCGCCGCTCATTGCAGTGTGCCTGCACGGCGGCGTCTGGCCGGTGCTCACCGATACCCGATTCGGGCGGGTGTGCATCGCGCGGCTGGCGCTCGCGCTGGTGCTTGTCGTGCTGATGGCCTGGCCGGCGACTCGCCTGCTGCAATTGGCCGCAGGCTGCGGCTTGCTCGCCCTTTTGGCATGGATCGGCCACGCCGGCGCGACGCCGGGCACCGCCGGCGACATCCATTTTGCCTCCGATATCGTGCATCTCGTGTCGGCGGGCGCATGGGTAGGCGGCCTCCCGGCGCTGGCGATGCTGCTGGCGCGCGCGCGCCATGCCGATGATGAGGCTTGGCGCAGCCTCGCCACAGCCGCGGCGCGGCGGTTTTCATGGCTCGGGATCGTCTGCGTCGCCGCGCTCCTGGCAAGCGGCATCGTCAATAGCTGGAATCTATTAGGCGGGCCGCGCGACCTGGTAACAACGGATTATGGCCGCTTGGTGCTGCTCAAGATCCTCCTGTTCGTGGCCATGGTCTCTATCGCCACGGCCAACCGGTTTCACTTCCTGCCGCAGCTGCCGGCCGCCGGCGCGTTGCGCGCGCTGCAACGCAACAGCCTGGCCGAAACTGGGTTGGGCTTTTGCGCGATCGTGTTCGTCGGCGCGCTGGGCACCCTGTCGCCGAGCGGCCATGCCCACAACATCAATGCCCAGGTGCCGCCCGATGCCGCCTTCGTCCACATCCACACCAGCGTCGCCATGGCCGAAGTGACCATCGAGCCGGGCCGGATAGGAACGGCAAATGCGCATATTCGCGTTTTACGCGATGATTTTTCGGAATACCCGGCTAAGTCTGTCGAACTCTCGCTCGAACCGCCAGATGCAGGCCTAAAAATTGTGCGCACAGCGGCTCATTTGCCGGATGGCAATTGGGAAGTGGACGCGCTGGACTTGCCGCAGCCGGGAGTGTGGACGGTGCGGGTGATCATCCCTAACGGCCGCGCTGCACCAATCGTGCTCGACGCCCCGATCGTGATCGATCGCTGACGGAATAATCGTGACAGCGTCGCACCGATCGGTTAGCGTCCCGCATCCGTGTGAATGGAGAATTCGGCGCAGAAAAAAGCCGGCTCCAGCGTGCGGTCCAAGTCTTGGGAGGAGCCAAGTCCTCAGCGCGGAAAACGCTGCTGCCCCGAACCTAACGAAAAAACCGGGGACGAGGACTTCACTTTGCGACGAGCAGGGCATCGTGCCCTGCTCATTTTTTTGCCGCCGGTCGATTGCGCATTGCCGCATCAAGAATGCGGCGGATTGGAAATCTGCTTCAAGAAGTCGAACGGGATCAGGCCCGCCTGGTAGATCGCCGCCAGAACCCCATAGACGATGGCGGCAATGATCGTGGTCCACATGAGCTTGCGCCAGACGCGGTGCACCGACGGCGCGCCCGGATCGGTGCCGGTCGTCACATCGCCGCTCTCCTCCTGGCTGCGCACGCCCCAAGGCAGCACCGCGAACAGCACCACCCACCAGATGATGAAATAGATCGCGATGACGGTGCCGACTGCCATTTCGATTCAGTCCTGCTCGAGTTCGACCAAAGTGCCGCAAAAGTCTTTCGGATGCAGGAACAACACCGGCTTGCCATGGGCGCCGATCTTCGGCTCGCCGTCGCCGAGCACGCGCGCGCCTTGCGCCTTCAACGTATCGCGGGCGGCGCGGATGTCTGGCACCTCGTAGCAAACGTGATGGATGCCGCCGTCGGGATTCTTCTCGAGGAATTTGGCGATCGGCGAAGCCGCGCCGAGCGGTTCCAAGAGTTCGATCTTGGTGTTGGGCAAATTGATGAATACGGTCGAGACGCCGTGATCCGGCTGCGCGACCTTGGCGGAGACTTCCGCGCCTAGGGTATCGCGATAGACCGCGGTTGCCTTGGCGATGTCCTTGACGGCGACGGCGACGTGATTGAGGCGACCGATCATTGCTTTCCTCGCGTGACCCCGGCAGCACCCCTCAGACCGCCAACACATGCACCTGGCACATCGGCTTTTTGCCCCAGCGCTCGGCGACAATTCGCCCATCGCCAAGTTTCTCGAGCGCAATCCCGATGGCGGCATCCACCACGTCTGCTACGAGGTGCCCGACATCCGCGCCGCCCGCGATAC
>JBOHII010000002.1:0-4996 GCA_050725955.1 Pseudolabrys sp.
GGGCAAAGTCCGCCCGATAGAACAAAGCAACCAGATGCTGCGCCAGCGCGGCGCCGCCGATCAGCCGCAGCCACGGATCGAAGGCGCGGCCGCGCGCGACGACATAGACCAGGATGACAACCGCCGCCGCGTTGAGCGGGATCGTCCAGTAGGATTCGGCTGAGCCGCTCAGCCAATCGGCGAGTTGGCGGAGCACGCGCGCCGCGCCGCTGAAATCGAGGCTCAGTAGTTCGCGCGCCGCCGCGGCGTAAGCCGATGGCCCCATCACCAGCAGACTGGCGTTCTGCGAATTGGCGCTGAACAGCACGAAGACGTGTCCGAAATACCAGTTGTGCAGCGCCATTGCGAACACCGGCAGGAAGCCGATGCCGAGCGCGGCCACGCGCGCCCATTGCCGCCGACAAAGTGCCGCGAGCCCGACACCACCGATGAGGACCGCGGCGGCTGGGGCGACGATCGGCTTCATGAAGATGGCAAGCGCAAGCAGCAGCGCGCCGAAAAAGGCCGACAGAACATTCTTGCCGATGAGCGGCAAGATCGCGCAGAGGAACAGGATGTACGCCGCCGGATCAGCGAAGCCCTTGCTCGACCATTTGATGTACTGAACATAGCTCGTGCCGAACAAGATGCCGACCGGGACCCCGACGAAGAGAAGAGTCAGCGCGAGCGACCATTCCGGCACGAAACGCCGGAAGATATTGCGGACGACGAACGGCATAAGAAGAACAAGCGAGAGATAGCCGAGATAGCTTTCGCCGAACACGATGTGCTCGAGCGCGCGAAAATACCTCAAGCCAGGGCCCCCATAATAAAAGATATTTTCGCCGCCGCGCAGCGCCTCGTGGAAATTTCCGGCGAGCAAATATTGCAGAATATCGCGCCCGACACCGTCGTAGAACAGCCCATCGTCGCCGCCGTCGAACGGCCGAAGACCGCCGAGGAAGCTCGCGTCGTCGATGGCGATCACCAGGAACGTCAAGAGGATCAGGACGGCCGGCAGCAGAACATGCCTTGGCCGGAAGCGGATAAGCACCCCGACCACGGCGAACAGCGCAATTCCGCTCAGCGTCAGAGCCGCGATGTTCTGCAGCCGTGCCGGCCACGGCGGCGTCAGCCGCATGGCCAGGGTATCCGGCTTGAGGGCGAGGCCGAAAATGCGCCGGCCGGCGTCGTTGCCCTCGATCGTGCGGCAGCCGCCACCCGGCCATAGCGCGAAATGCTCGTGCTCGCCCTCCCACACAAATTCGCCGCGCCAGCACAGCTTGCCGCCGACCATCGCCGCCGGCAGGCGGACCATTTCGTACCACGGCATTGCGAGGTGCCAGCGCGCGAGCCCCATCCAGAAACGGCGGTCGCGATCGTTGCGATGCACATCGGGCGCGGCGGTGTACCAGTTGTAGCGATAGTCGTTGGTAAAACCGAGCCGCAGCCAGACCGGATCGGAGAAATCGAGTTCGCGCACCGAGCGTGACAGCGGCGACTTGTGAAAAATCCCATCGGCGGAAAACGCGAAGGCCTTGTCGGGGAAACCGCCGTTCTGCCAGCAGCCGGTACTGCCGGGTTTGCAGCGCACCGCTGGCGGATAAGCCGCATCAAATTCCTTCGCGAGCTGGCGATAGACCTCCACCGGCAATGCGCGCTCCAGCGCCGGGCTCGGCAAGAAGACATTGTGGCCTTCCTGGATGCGCGGCGGCGCCAGGAGAAACTGGCCGGCGACGGCGATGGCGACGATCGCCAGCGCCGCGGCCCAGGCGCGCCCGCGCGCGCGCACCTCGCCGCTGAAAATGACCACCGCCGCCGCCAGCAGCAGCGCGTAACTGGAAAACTCATTGACCGGCAGACCGACCACGGCGATCGCGAGCAGCAGCACCGCCAGCTTGCGCCAGCCGGCTAACGCCGGCGATGCGATTGCGCGTGCTGCGGTCATCAAGCGTCCCCCGGCCTTCAAGCCATTTCGTCCTTGCCTAGCATGTCGATTTGGCCCAAATCCATGCCGCATGCGGCAAAACCGGTATTACTTGCAGGGCTTTAGGGCGTGATCCGTCTCGGCATTGTCGGCATCAATTACGGGCGCATGGTGCAATTGCCGGCGTTCCGCGCCGATCCGCGCTGCCAGGTGGTGGCGCTTGCCGGCCGCGATGCGGCGCGCACCGCCGCGCTTGCGCGCGAAACCGGCGTGGCCAAGGGTTACGGCGATTGGCGCGCCCTGGTCGAGGACGCGGATGTGCAGGCCGTTGCCATCGCCACGCTGCCAACCTTACAGGCGCAGGTCGCGATCCGAGCGCTCGAACTCGGCAAGCCGGTGTTCATCGAAAAGCCGATGGCCGGCGATGTAACGGCGGCGCACGCCATGCTGCGGCAGGCGAGATCGAGCGGCCTGCCGACCGCGATCGACTTCAATTTCCATCAAATCGTGCAGTGGCAACGCGCGAAGGCGATGCTCGATGCCGGCGCTATTGGCGCGCTGCGCCATGTCACGGTGCATTGGCACGTGGAAAGCCCGTCGCTGCGAATGCGCATGCGCAACTGGAAGACCATGGGCGATGATGGCGGCGGGGTCCTGGGCAATTTCATTTCGCATTGCTTCCATTATCTCGAGTGGTTCTGCGGGCCGATCGCCGGATTGTCGGCGCGCATCGGCGGGCTGCCGAACGAAGACGGCCTGGAAACGACGGTGGCGATGGCGCTGCGCTTTCAGGCCGGCCCTTTGTGCAGCCTGAGCATGAGCTGCGCCTCCTATCTCGGCGGCGGCCACCGCCTCGAATTCTTCGGCGAGGATGGCACGCTGGCGCTGCATAATCCGGGAGCCGACTACATGCGCGGCTTCGATCTGTTGCATGCGCGGCGGCCGGCGGCCGCGCTTGAACGCATCGTCGTCGTCGATCCTGACGACGCGCCCTATCCCGACGGCCGCATCGCGCCGGTGTCACGGTTGGCCAGGAAATTTTTCGACGCCATCGAAAACGGCGGCACGGTGGTGCCTGGATTTGCCGAGGGCTATCGCGCGCAGCGGCTGATGGACGCCGCGCGGCGCTCGCACAGCGAAGGCCGCTGGATCGACTTTGCAGGCGAAGTCGCCGGCCAGGAGAGCGCCGCATGAGCAGCGCCCGCATTCTGGTTACCGGCGGTTCGGGCTTCATCGGCTCCGGGCTGGTGAAGGCGCTGCTGCGCGCCGGCGCAAGCGTGCGGGTGTTTGACGACAATTCGCGCGGGCGCCCGCGCCGCCTCGCTGAGGTGGCAGGCGACATCGAATTCATCGCCGGCGACATTCGCGACCCGGCGGCGGTGGAAACCGCCTGCCGCGGCATAGACGAGGCTCATCACCTTGCCTTCGTCAACGGCACGGAATTTTTCTACAATGCGCCCGACCTCGTGCTCGACGTCGGCGTGCGCGGCATGATCAATGTGATCGACGCCTGCCGCAAGCAACACGTCGGCACTCTGGTGCTGGCCTCAAGCTCCGAGGTCTACCAGACGCCGCCAAGCGTCCCCACCGACGAAAGCGCGCCACTTGTCGTTCCCGACGTGATGAACCCGCGCTACTCCTACGGTGCCGGCAAATTGATCAGCGAGGTGCTGGCGATCAATTTCGGACGCAAATATTTCGACCGCGTGCTTATCTTCCGCCCGCATAATGTTTATGGCCCCGACATGGGTTGGGAACACGCGGTGCCGCAACTGGCGATGCGGCTCAATAATCTCGCGCTGGCACAGCCAAAGGGCCGCTTGCGCTTCGAAATCCAGGGCAGCGGCAAGGAAACGCGCAGCTTCTGCTACATCGACGACCTGGTCGAAGGCGTCATGATAATGCGCGAAGCGGGCGAACATCTCGGCATCTATCATGTCGGTACCGCCGAGGAAGTCACCATTGCCGAATTGACGCGGCGCATCGCCGCCCACGCCGGGCGCGAGATCGACCTAGTCGCCGGCGCGGCGCAGCCGGGCGGCGCCCTGCGCCGCTGCCCCGACATTTCGAAACTCGCCAAGCTGGGCTATAAGCCGCGCGTGCCGCTCGACCAGGGGCTGCCGCCGACGCTCAATTGGTATTGGCAAAACGCCGGACTGGCGCCGATAACCGCCTCCCAGTCACCCTGAGGTAGCCGCCCGCGCCTCGGGACGACGGATCAAGCGCGAAGGAGACCGATCGCTTGCGTCCCATCAAAGTCGCGCGCGCCGCCGGCACGGGGGCGAGCGTTCCAGTCGAGTGCTGCCAAAGCTGCGGCCACGCGCCGCTCGATACCGTGCTCTCGCTCGGCTACATGCCACCGGTCAACCAGATGGTGCCGATCGGCCAAGTGCCGCGCCAGCAGCCGTGGTTTCCGACCGATCTCCTGCATTGCCGCAATTGCGACCTGGTGCAACTCGGCCTCGTCGTCGATCCGGCGATCATCTTCCCGCCGGAATATCCCTACACCAGCGGCACCACCAAATTATTGCGCGACAATTTCGCCGACCTGCAGCGCGAAAGCGCCGCCGTGGTGGGCCTCACGACCGAGGATCTTGTGGTCGATATCGGCTCCAACGACGGCACGCTGCTGGCGAACTTCAAAGCCGCGGGAAGCCGCGCGCTCGGCATCGAGCCGACCGATGTCGGCGATATCGCCAACCAGCGCGGCATTGCGACCATGAAGCGCTATTTCGGCCTCGACACGGCGCGCGAGGTCAAGCGCGAGCACGGGCCGGCGCGTCTCGTCACGGCGGCGAACTGTTTCGCCCACATGGAAGACGTCCATGCCATCGTCGACGGCATTGTCGAGATGCTCAGCCCCGACGGCGTATTTATTTCCGAATCGCATTACCTCGTCGGTCTCCTCGACACACTGCAATACGATACGATCTATCACGAGCACCTGCGCTACTATTCGATCGCCAGCCTCAAATACCTGCTGGAGATGCACGGCCTCGAAATATTTCACGCCCGGCCGATCCCCAGCCACGGGGGCTCGATCCGCGTCTATGCGGCGCCCCACGGCGCCCGCACGGTGCAGGACAGCGT
>JBOHII010000003.1:0-16851 GCA_050725955.1 Pseudolabrys sp.
TTCGTGGATGCCCATTTTCTGGCTCATCAGCTCTACCGCCGGCAACGGGCGGTCGGCGATATCCTCGCCATTGAGCAGCTTGTCGATGGAGACCGCGGCCTCGTGGCCATGCGCCACCGCCCAGATGATGTTCTTGGGGCCGAAGGCGCTATCGCCGCCGAAGAACACTTTTGGGTTGGTCGATTGGAAGGTCTTTTCGTCGAGCTTGGGCAGGCCCCAGTCGTTGAATTCGATGCCGGCGTCGCGTTCGATCCAGGGGAAGGCGTTTTCCTGGCCGACCGCCACCAGCACGTCGTCGCAGGGGAAATGCTGCTCCGGCTCGCCGGCGGGCACCAGCTTGCGCCGTCCCTTGGCGTCGAATTCGGCTTTCACTTTTTCAAATGTGATGCCGGTCAGCTTGCCGTTCTCGTGGGTGAATTCCTTGGGCACCAGGTAATTGTGGATCGGGATGCCCTCGTGCATGGCGTCTTCCTTTTCCCAAGGCGACGCCTTCATTTCCTCGAAGCCGGAGCGCACCACCACCTGCACGTCCTCGCCGCCGAGACGCTTCGAGGAGCGGCAGCAGTCCATGGCGGTGTTGCCGCCGCCGAGCACGATCACGCGCTTGCCGATCTTGCTGGTGTGGCCGAACGAAACCGACGACAGCCAGTCGATGCCGATATGGATATTCTTGGCCGCTTCCTTGCGCCCGGGAATGTCGAGGTCGCGGCCGCGCGGCGCACCGGAGCCGACGAAGACCGCATCCCAGCCTTCCGCCAGCAGCGCCTTCATGCTGTCGATACGCGTGCCGCCGCGGAATTCGACGCCGAGACCGAGGATGTAGCCGCATTCCTCGTCGATGACGCTGTCGGGCAGGCGGAATTTGGGGATCTGCGAGCGGATCATGCCGCCGGCCTGCGGATCGCCGTCGAACACCACGCAGGTGTAGCCGAGCGGCGCCAGATCGCGCACCACGGTCAACGAAGCGGGACCGCCGCCGACCAGCGCCACGCGCTTGCCGTTCTTGCGCGCCGCTGGCTTGGGCAGCCGCGCGCGGATGTCGTCCTTGTAATCGGCGGCAACGCGCTTGAGGCGGCAGATCGCCACCGGTTCGTTCTCGACGCGCACGCGCCGGCAGGCTGGCTCGCACGGCCTGTCGCAGGTGCGACCGAGGATCCCCGGAAACACGTTGGAATGCCAGTTGACCATGTAGGCGTCGGAATAGCGCCCCGCCGCGATCATTCTTATGTATTCGGGCACGGGCGTGTGCGCCGGACACGCCCATTGGCAATCCACGACCTTGTGGAAGTAGTCCGGCGCGGCAATGTCGGTATTCTTCATTCACTCCTCGAAACGCGCCCGCCACGCGGATTACTCATAAACGGTGCTGCGCCGCAGCCCCTGCGGCCGCGCTTTTCCCCGGCGCGGCTTTCTTCGGTGGCCGCGATTCAGGGGCGGAATATATGGCTAAGAACCCCCCAAGGCTACCTATCCTTCCGTCATGCCTGTGGGCTATCAACTGCAAGCTTTCACTCAGCTTTTCGCTCCCTGAAAGGGGCGGGAGCATGGCGGCCAGGGAGGAAAATCGCCGCTTTACGTTAATCGGATTGGGGACCGTATTGGGAATTTTTTGCCAATCGCGACCGTAAGCCGCGCCGCTATTCCCGCCCTGTTGCGGCGCACAATAACACGGACGTGATCGGTCCGCGATGAAATCATCAAATGAAATCGGCGGCGCCCAGTGGACGCCGCCGATATGTCAGTCTGCGCGAGCCTTCGCTCAGTAGTCGCAATAGCGGCGCCAGACTAAATGGTGGTGACGCCACACGCGGCGGACGTAACAATCCGACGCGTAATAGGGGTAATCCCAGTAGGGACCGCCGCCCCAGCCGAAAGCCAGGCCGAAGCCGCCATCGCCGTAATAGCGGTGACCGCCGCGATGATAGTGGTGACCGCCGCGATAGGCGTAGTTGCCGCCGCCATTCCAATTGCCACCCGACCGGCCGCTAAAGTGCGGCGCGCCGCTCATATGGCCGCTCATGTGACCGCCCGTGTGGCCACTCATGTGACCGCCCATGTGGCCGCCCATGTGCATTCCACGCGCATAAGCGGGCGCAGCCAGGACGACGCTCGCGAGCAGCGCCGCCGCGACTGGGCCGATGATCTTGGTCTTTTCGATCGTATGTTTCTTGAGCATATGTTTTGCCTCCATTCCCGCTAGCTAAAAGGAACTAATGCTCTACCGCTGGAACCCGGCGGCAAGCCTTGCCATAGTGCAATTCTTAACGGGGGGACGCGTTCCCTCACCATTCCGCGACTTTCCGCTATTTAATCTTCGCATGCGCGAAATATTCGACGACCTATTTCGGAACCAACCGCTCGATCCGCGCGAGGCGGCGCGGCGCGGCGCGCGGCCGCATTTGCCCAAGCGATGCTATGAACGTGCTCATGTCGGCGAGAACGAGGGCGGCAAATTCCGGCTGCTGCTCGATGGCAAGCCGGTCAAGACGCCGGCCCGGCGTACGCTAGCCGCTCCGACCGCCGCGCTCGCCGGGAAAATTGCCGAAGAGTGGAACGCGCAGCAGAACGTGATCGATCCGGCCCGCATGCCGCTCACGCGGCTTGCCAATGCGGCGATCGATGCGGTGGCCGAACAGCCTCGGGCGGTTGCCGACGAGATCGCGAACTATCTCGGCAGCGATCTGCTTTGCTACCGCGCCGAGGCGCCGGACGGCCTCGCGGAGCGGCAGACGCAGCATTGGGACCCGGTGCTGGCCTGGGCGCGCGACGCACTGGGCGCGCGCTTCGTGCTGGCGCGAGGCGTCATGCATGCGGCTCAGCCGGATGAAGCCATTGCCGCCGCGCGGAAGAAAATACCGGCGGATCTGTGGCAGCTCTGCGCCGTGTCGTCGATCACGACACTGACCGGCTCGGCGCTACTCGCGCTCGCGCTCAACGAAGGCGGCATCGCGCCCGATGACGCCTGGGCGGCCGCGCATGTCGACGAGGACTGGCAGATGTCGCAATGGGGACGCGATGATGCCGCGCTCGAACGCCGCGCTGAACGCAAAGTGGAATTCGACGCCGCTGTGATGGTGTTAAGGTTGTCTAGGGGATAAAGCGAGCCCGCTTGGGCTTCGCGGCAGCGCGAATATTTTCGCTATTGCCTTACTAGTGATTCATGAACAGCGCGAGCAAAATAATGATCGGCAACGGGATACCCAGCAGCCACAAAAGCGCGCCTCTTCCAAAGCCCATAACGACCTCCAAGAATGATAACGGACGCTCTTACCCGCCGGCACAGCGCCGGCGGGGACTAACACACCGTCACAGGATCATAAGCAAGATGATGAGACCGACTGGGACGCCCAGTAACCAAAGCAGGATCGGCATGACGAACTCCTAAGGTTCGATAGAAACGGGGAACTACTTGGCGGTTAGATACCATTCGCGATTCCGCAGACTGCCGCCTTCCATCGCGGCCAGACTGGCCGACAATGCACCCGCGAGCATCGCCGCCACCAGCCAAAGCGCAAACTTGGCGGCTGATTTTCGCGCCGCGTCGGCAACCGATTTTGCCTGCGTGATAATTTGGTTCACTCGCTGCGCTGCGTCGGCTTGCGAGACACCGGTGCGAGCCGAAACGATCTTGGCTAGGTAAGCTTTATCCGGGTCGGATACCGCGCCGCCCTTGAGCATGGCGGGCGCGAGTATGCGCGTGATGGCTGCCCGATTAACATTGCCGCGATTTGCCGGTCCCGACGAGGCGGTCTGGCCGCTCTGTGGCGGGGCAGCATTTTGGCCTTCGGTGGTCGGAGAAGGGGCCTGGGGGGCGGCGGTTGCGGCCTGCGGACGCTGGCCAGGATCCGTCCGCAGCAAACCGTCAACATAGACGTCGGCCGGCGAGCTTTGCATCGCGGCGCTTGCCGCCGACGACGCGGCGAGGCCGGCTCCTGCGATCAAATGCGTCAACGGGCCGCTCAAGAAGGCCACGGTAACGAGGGTCGCGAGCGCCCAAACAACCAAGCCGTGCGCGGTGTCACGGAAATTGCGCTCATGTTCATGGACCGTTTGCCATTTCGAGCGCAGACGGCCGGCGAGATAGCCGCCTATGGTCGACGGAATCATCGCCACTACAATCAGGTAGATGCCGGCGGCGATCGTGAATGAGGTTGAAGACATGCCTTGATCGGACCAAGGCGACACGACCGAAAGGCCGACGCCAACGCCGAATGCCACCAAGAGCAGCGTAATTGCAGCAGCCGCAACGGTACCGGCCAATATGGCCTTCCAGCTCACGGCCGAATGCAGGTCTTCAATCGCGATATTTCCACCTTCTGTGATCATTTGTTTCCCAGCCTCCCTGCGCAAATGCGCGTTGCGCATGACCACAAGCGGCAGGCCGGAATAATGTTCCAAGGAACCCAAGCGGTTCTCCGGCCAGGCGGGCGCACCGAAAGCGGACACGGATCGCCGCTATTCATCGAGCCGAATTTTTATGACCCCGCCCTCATTCAGATACCACCGCAAGAGCGGGAACAGTGAGACCGTTATTGCCCGGTCGGATCGCCGTGGCGGCTCGCCTCGTAGAGGAACCACACCCGCCTCTCGGCCTCGTCGATATAGACCTCGAGCAGGCTGGTGGTGGCGACGTCATTGTGTTCGTCGCAGACGTCGTGCACCTCGCGCATCGAGGTGATGAAGCGCTGGGTGTCGTCGCGCAACTCGGCCAGCATGTCGAGCGGATCGACATAGTCCGCGTCGTTATCAGCGATGCGCTGCTGGCGCGAAATGTCGCCGATTGACTTGATGGTGCCGCCGCCGACCTTGCGCACGCGCTCGGCCAGCACGTCGGTCATGGCGAAAATCTGGTCGCCGTGTTCGTCGAGCATGAGATGGTAGTCGCGGAAATGGGGGCCGCTCATGTGCCAATGGAAGTTCTTGGTCTTGAGGTAGAGCGCGAAGGTGTCGGCGACCAGCGCGTTGAGCGCGCCCGCGATGTCTTTTCTAGCATTGGCGCCGAGATCGGTGGGCGTGGCGAGCCGCGGCTGGCCGGAGCGCGGCGAAGGTGACTTGGCGGCATGGTTCATGACTAATTCCTCAATTGACCTTGATTACCCCCGAAATCCGGCGCTTTTCACGTCGGCCTGCGATATTATGGTCACCAATTGTCAGTCTTGTGAAGGCGCTAGGTGGCCGGTGCGCACTGCCTCAACGATGCGCGCAAACACCGGTTCCCATTGCCGGCTGGCGTCCTGGCGGAATATTCGCATGGTCGGGTACCAGGGCGTGTCGTCGCGCGACAGCAGCCAGCGCCAATCGGAAATGACCGGCACTGCCGTGAATACCGGCCGTGCCAGCGCGCCGGCAAGATGCGCGACCGAGGTGTCGCAGCCGATGATGAGATCGAGCAGGCTCATCACCGCTGCGGTGTCGAGGAAGAAATCCGCATCCGCGTCCGGGTCGGCATCGATGATCTTGATCTTGTCGCGGAACGCGACCTGGCCGATTTCATCTGCCTGCACGCCTTTCTGCAACGACACCAATTCGACTCCGGGGAGCGCGGCCAGACCGGCGAAATTCGTCAGCGCAATATCGCGGCGCGAGGTATGCGTCTTGTCCGCGTGCCCCGGCGACCAGTTGATCCCGATCTTGAAACCGCCGTTGCCGAGCCGGGCGCGCCAGGCTTCGATCCGTGCCGGCTCGGCCGACAAATAAGGCACTTTGCGCGGCAGGTTGTCGGGCGTGATGCCGAGCGCGCCGGGCACGCTCAACAACGGCAGCCAGCGCAACGGCTGCTTGTCCTGCGCGAGTTCGGCGGTATCGCTGACGATGGTCGCGCCCTGCAAGGTCGAGAGCAGCGGCGCCATGGCCTTGCGCACGAGGATGGTCACATCCACGCCGCGCTCGGCCAGTAGCGGTGCGAAACGGCAGAACTGGATGGTGTCGCCGAGGCCCTGTTCCGCCACCAGCACCACGCGCTCGCCTTCGCGCGCAACGCCGTCCCAGCGCGGTTGCGGCAGCGCGGTATAGCCGGGCCGCCCCACCTCCGATCGATGCTCATAGTCGGCAAAGCCCGTCGGCCAATTGCCCCGCATCAGGTTGAGCAGGCCGCGGCCGAGAAAGGCCTCGTGCAGGCGCGGGTCGAGAGCGATCGCCCGGTCATAGGCCGCCGCCGCCGCGTCGAAGCGCGGCGAGGAGGCCGCGCCACCGCCAAGCTCCATCAGGCCGAGGTCCTTAAGCACACTGGCGCGGTTGGCGTGCACGGGTGCGAATGCCGCATCGGCGGCGGTCGCGCGGTCGTAGTCGGCGAGCGCTTCCGTGGGACGGCCGAGCTCCTCGAGCAAGGCGCCACGGTTGATAAGGTCCGGCGCCGAATTTGGATTGAGCGCGATGGCGCGGTCGAAGCTTTTCAGCGCCTCCGCCGCCATGCCGGCATCGACCAGGATATTGGCGCGATTGCCATGCGCGGCGGCGAAATCGGGGTCGAGCGCGATCGCCTTGTCGAAATTCTTGATCGCTTCCATCGGTTCGCCGAGGCGGTCGAGTGCCTGGCCGAGCAGATTGTGCACGCGGGCCTGCGGCGGGCCGACCGCGATGGCGCGGCGCGCCAGTTCGACGCCCTGCTTGAATTGGCCCTCCTGGCACGCCACCACGCCGACATAATAGAGCGCGTCGGCGTTTTGCGGGTCGGTGCGCAACACCTCGACATAGCGCTCCATGGCGATGGCGAGATCGCCCTGGCGGTGATGGAACAGGCCCTGTTGCAGGAGCTCTCGGGCGGTCGCGGGGTCGGCCATGGGCCCGTGTCTAAGCAGCCTTTGCGGACGCTGCCAAGTCTGCCGAAGGACGGCTGAAGGGGGTCCCGCGATTACAGTACGACGACCTTGGTGCCGACCGGCGTGCGGTTATAGAGATCGATCACGTCGTCATTGGTCAAGCGGATGCAGCCGGAGGAAACGTTCTGCCCGATGGTCCACGGCTCGTTGGTGCCGTGGATGCGGTAAAGCGTGTCCTTGTTGTTCTGCCACAGATAGAGCGCGCGGGCGCCGAGCGGATTTTCCTCGCCGCCGGCGAAGCCGTCGCCGCTCGCCAGTTTCTTCATGCGGGGCTTGAGCTGCGGCATGCGCGCAAGGATGTCCTTGGTCGGATACCAGTCTGGCCATTCCTGCTTGTTGTGCACCGTGGCGACGCCCGACCAGCCATAGCCTTCGCTGCCGACGCCAATGCCATAGCGGCGAGCCCGGCCCGGCCCCAGCACCAGGTAAAGGAAGTGCGACGATGGATCGATGACGATGGTGCCGGGCGACTCCGCCGTGTAGTAGGCGACGTCTTCGCGCTCGAAGTGGCGCACCGAATTCGGACGCGACCAGTGCCATTCGGAGTCCGATACCGGTTGCGCCGGCGTTTGCGCCGATGCCATCGCATCCGGCCCGGCGCTCATGCAGCCGGAAAGCCCCACGGCCGCGCCGGTCGCGGACGCACCCAGGATCAGTGAGCGGCGGCTCAGTTTACGCATGCTGTACCCTATGCATTGACGCCCTCGGACACTCTTGCGGCTTCGCCCGCTGCGATCCCGGGCGGTTCACCCGAAGTCCATAGATCGTATCAAAAAACGTGCAATTTGCCCAGCCGGAAGCGGGCCTTTCGGGTGGCGGTCAGCGCCTGCCGTGGTATGGCTTTTGCAGCCAATTCGGGAAACTATTGCGGGATTTTGTGCGGGGCAGGGGCCAAAAAGCCGATGAAAGACATCCTCGACAGGCTGGAACAGCGGCGCGACGAGGCCCGCCTGGGCGGCGGCAAGGCGCGCATCGACGCCCAGCACAAGCGCGGGAAATTGACCGCGCGCGAGCGCATCGAACTCCTCCTCGACAAGGGCTCGTTCGAGGAATTCGACATGTTCGTCGAGCACCGTTCGGCCGAATTCGGCATGGAAAAGCAGAAAATCCCCGGCGACGGCGTGGTCACCGGCTGGGGCACGGTGAACGGGCGCACGGTCTATCTGTTCTCCAAGGATTTCACCGTGTTCGGCGGCTCGCTCTCCGAAACGCACGCGCAGAAGATCATCAAGGTGCAGGACATGGCGATGAAGGCGCGCGCGCCCGTCATCGGCCTGTTCGACGCGGGGGGCGCCCGCATCCAGGAGGGCGTCGCCGCGCTCGGCGGCTATGGCGAGGTGTTCAAGCGCAACGTACTCGCCTCCGGCGTGATCCCACAAATCTCTGTCATCATGGGGCCGTGCGCCGGCGGCGACGTCTATTCGCCGGCGATGACCGACTTCATCTTCATGGTGCGCGACACGTCCTACATGTTCGTCACCGGGCCGGACGTGGT
Organism: Pseudolabrys sp.; assembly: GCA_050725955.1. GTDB lineage: Bacteria > Pseudomonadota > Alphaproteobacteria > Rhizobiales > Xanthobacteraceae > Pseudolabrys. The sequence continues at coordinate 8,314 of JBOHII010000003.1, forward strand.
GAAGACGGTGACCAACGAGGTGGTCACCGCCGAGGAACTGGGCGGCGCCTCGGTGCATACCACCAAATCCGGCGTCGCCGACGGCGCCTTCGAGAACGATGTCGAATGTCTGTTGCAGATGCGGCGGCTGATCGACTTCCTGCCCACCAACAACGAGGTCGGCGTGCCGGAATGGCCGACGCAGGACCCCGCCGACCGCATGGACGAGTCGCTCGACACGCTGATCCCAAACCATCCGAACAAGCCCTATGACATCAAGGAACTGATCCTCAAGGTGGTGGACGAGGGCGACTTCTTCGAGATCGCGGGCACCTACGCGCGCAACATCGTCACCGGCTTCGGCCGCATCGCCGGCCGGACGGTCGGCTTCGTCGCTAACCAGCCGATGGTGCTTGCGGGCGTTCTCGATTCGGACGCATCGAGAAAAGCCGCGCGCTTCGTGCGCTTTTGCGATGCCTTCTCGATCCCCATCGTCACCTTCGTCGACGTGCCCGGATTTCTTCCCGGCACTGCGCAGGAATATAACGGCCTGATCAAGCACGGGGCGAAGCTGCTGTTCGCCTATTCGCAGTGCACGGTGCCGCTGGTCACCGTGATCACGCGCAAGGCCTTCGGCGGCGCCTATGACGTGATGGCGTCAAAGCACGTCGGCGGCGATTTGAACTACGCCTGGCCGACCGCGCAGATCGCGGTGATGGGGGCGAAGGGCGCGGTCGAGATCATCTTCCGCGCCGACATCGGCGACAAGGACAAGATCGCCGCGCGCACCAAGGAATACGAGGACCGGTTTCTCTCGCCCTTCGTCGCCGCCGAGCGCGGCTATATCGACGACGTCATCATGCCGCACTCGACGCGCAAGCGCTTGGCGCGCGCGCTGGCGATGCTCAAGGGCAAGAAGGTCGAAATGCCGGCGAGGAAGCATGACAATTTGCCGGTGTGAGATTAAGGCGCACGCTCATAAACCGGCAACCAATCACCAACGTGAGCGCGCCACCCAAGTTCGCTTTCAGGGGCAGAGCGGACGTGGCTCAGGCGTCACGGAACGCCCGCTTTTCCAGGGCAAAAGGCACATCATCTTGAGTGTTATTTGCGGTTTCGGCTCTGAGCGCCGTTGCCTCGATTTTCGAGTACCCCAAATTCAGATGACTTTTTCCCAGCCGACGCCACAAGCCCGGCGCTATCGAGACCGACCCTGAAAAGTTCCCGGACCGCTGCGGCGCGACTCGGCATCCGTTGCTTAAATCGAAAATCGTCCACTGCCGCCAGTTCGTCCGGCGACAACATGATCTGCAAACGCTCACCCCGAGAGAGGTTGTCAGTGTCCTGAACCATGGCACCCTCCTTTTGAGACAATGAGGGATAGTAATAACAGACCGATCAATGTGTCAACTACTCATTTTTAGATCGCCGAGGTCAGTTGAAAATGCAAGAAAATTAAAGGCTAAAAAGCCTGATTTTATGTGCTAAAGCAGGGGATCGCCGATCCACCCTCGGCACGCGCCCGGCGACTGAGAGGCTAAAACTCCCGCCCATAAAACTGGAGGGAGTTGCATGACCACTTACCAGCCAGCCACTGCGCATTCCAATTCAATCAAGCGCCCGCATTGCCCAAAGTGTGGGACGGCCATGTTGCTATTTGGCATAGAGGCTGAAAAGCCAGGATTCGAATTGTGGTCCTTCGATTGCCCCAAGTGCCATCACATTGATGTTGCGGTTGGGAGAGCTTCAGCGATGCCACTCGCTGACAAGTCGCTTAATGAGTAATTGACGCAAAGATCAGTGACAGTGGCTTGTGCTCTTAGACTACGAGCGGCTCGCTAGTTTCTGACGATGGGCGCACACTTTCTCTAGTCGTTAGGGAGAGTGCGATGTCTGCCATCATCGACTACATCAAGCGCCCCGGTGTTTTCGATCCCGAAGAAATTTCGGCGATGAGCGATGCCTATGATTCCGCCCTAAGGTCTTTTTCAACACCACCACCCAAGAGTGTCAGGGAAGTCATCGCCGCCACAATAATTGCCTTAGCTGGTAGCGGAGAAAGCGATCCTCAAAAGCTTAGCGAGAAGGCACTTTCAGCTTCGGGCTTAGAAGTTCAATGAACATTTACCAGCAAGCAATTCAAAATTCTGATGCTTTCGCGGCGCCGGTCTGTCTTACGTGCAAAACAGTAATGCGGCTTTTTGGAATAGAGACCGATGCTGTCGGCCGCAAATTACTTTCTTTTGAATGCTCTGAGTGCGAATACATCGAAACCGCAACCCACCGGAATCAATAGACCGCAAATCACATTGGGTCCCACACGGTGAGTTAGTGCGATGCCCGAGTATCGGCTTGATAAAATCAAAGCTGCACTTCCCGGGTTAAACAAAATTTATAGAAAACGGTCGTGTAGCGATGAGTTGGGGTTCGTTGTGACGCTAGAAGAATTTTCGACGCTGGCGTGGAGGCTGGATGAGGTAAGAGGCGAGACCGATCTTGCGCGATTGTTGGCGGCACTTGTTACTGCCTCCCGCGAATTTATCGGTATTGCCGATCTTCAAGGCAACGCCCTTTTCGTCAATGAGGCCGGCCGCAAGCTCGTTGGGTTGCCGGATTTAGAGGCGGTACGGTCAACCCGCGTTATTGAATATTTTGCGATCGAAGATCAGCCCAGAGTTATCGAGGAGGTTTTGCCGGCCGTCAGAAGTATTGGTTTTTGGGAAGGCGAACTCACCTTCCGTAACTTCGCGACGGGGCAACTTGTGCCGGTCCTCTACAATATCTTTCCGATCAGCAATTCATCTGGTGAAGTCATCGCCTACGGAACGGTGACACGCAATCTGACCGAAGCTCGGCTCGCGGAACAGGGATTGCGGTCGCTGGCATCGATCGTCGAAACAAGCGACGACGCAATTGTCAGCAAAAATTTAGATGGCGTGATAACCAGCTGGAATAAGGGCGCCGAGCATGTCTTCGGCTACTCTGCCGAAGAAGTGATTGGTCAGCCCATCACAATTGTTATTCCGCGAGACCGGCACAACGAAGAGCGTGAAATTCTAACGCGCATCAGACGAGGGGAGCGTATCGATCATTTCGAAACGGTTCGGCAACGCAAGGACGGAAGCCTCATCGTCGTTTCATTAACTGTTTCTCCCGTCAAGAATGCCAAGGGTAAGATTGTTGGAGCATCAAAGATCGCGAGGGATATTACCGAACAGAAGCGAAATCAGGAGCAAATTGTCACGTTAGCCAGGGAAGCGGAGCACCGAAGCAAGAACTTGCTTGCGACCGTGCAAGCAACTGTCATGCTTTCTCAATCCGACACATCCGAAGGTCTAAAGCGGGCAATTGAAGGACGCATCCAGGCGCTTGCCAATGTCCACTCGTTATTTGTCCAGACGCGCTGGATTGGTGCGGATCTATCGACGATCGCGACACAAGAGCTTGCTCCCTATTTCGAGAACGACCAACGGCGCGTGCGTATTGACGGTCCGTCCTTCTTATTAGAGCCAAGTACCGCTCAGACCATCGCTATTAGCTTGCACGAGTTGGCGACCAATGCAGCCAAGTACGGTGCGTTGTCCGTGGCAAACGGCCGAGTCGACCTGAAATGGTCAACTGAAGCGGACGGGCAGTTGCACCTGCGTTGGACGGAGACCGGCGGTCCTGAAGTCCAAAAACCGACGCACAAGGGTTTCGGCAGGCGGATTATTGAACGAATGATTACGCAGCATTCGGGGAAAACGCGTTTGGACTGGCGTGCAGAAGGTCTTATCTGTGAAATCACTCTACAATTGTGAAGTTTGGACGCGGCGATGTCCGCTAATGGCTGCGCTGGCGGACATTCCAATTGCATCGACACATGGCTGGTTCCGGGGATAAGCAGACATTGGCCGACCGTTGCTCACGACTCTCGGCTTGTGAGGTTACCGCCTAGCATGCCGCCCACACTCTTCCTCGTCCGTGCCGTCGTCGCCGAGAACCTGCGCGAGAAATTCGACCATTGGTATTCGACCGACCACCTGCCATGGGCAGTGAAAGCCTTCAAATGCGAGAAGGCATGGCGCTTCTGGAGTGCGGTCGAACCGGGCGTGCATTACGCGGTCTATAAGTTCGCTGACAAGGCGGTTTGTGATGCGGCACTCGCCTCGGACGAGTTCAAGGCGCTGGTCGCCGACTTCGATCGCGCCTTCCCGCAAGGCGTCACCCGCACGCGTGACGTGGTGACGCTGGCCGAAGAGCGGGGCTGATCCTTCGTCCGTCCCCGCGCAAAAAGGGATCCAGAGCCATTTTCGGCCGATGTTTTAATTTCTGATTTTGCCGCAACGAGATCAAGCCGCCATCGGGGCCTGTCACGGTCCTGTCACCGACGCTGCCGCGCCGCCGCGAAAATAAATTCAATCCGCGACGGAACGAATTTTTGCTTTGCCCGTTTTTCGCCCGAAAGGGCGACCTGCAACGCAATATCCAAAACATCGAGGAGGAACGCATCGGCGCCGGCCGGGCCGGCGATGCTGTACGGCAAAACGATTGAAATATTTCGACGAATAAACGGCAATTTCCTCACTTAATTGGCGAAACGTGGTGCGCGCGCCGTAACGCTTTGGCAGTGGCCTTGCGATCCGATGGGCGCGTCTCGCGACGAAACGGCAAATGGGGCGCCGAGCGCGCCCCGTGACGAAATTCAGGCTCCGGCACTCTTAATCGATGGCGACAACCGGGAGGTCGAAACAATGGCTGATATCTATGTGTCCAACAGCGGCAGCATCTATTCATCCGTGGGCGACGGCATCCTCGTCTACGATTTCACGATCACCAACGCGACTATTGAGATCATCAACAGCGGGCTGGTGAACGCGCCGGCAGGCAATGGCGTCGAGGTCAAGGTGACCGACCTCGCCTATCTCGGTTCAGTCGCCATCACCAACACATCCACGGGAGTGATCGCCGGTGGCCTCGATGGCGTGACGATATCCGCGAATGTCATCAACCCGGCCGCGACCGGCGACTTCAGCCTGGACAATGCGGGTGCGATCTATTCAAGCGGGACCGGCAATGGCGTCAATTTCAGCGCTCTCACGTCGCCGAACACGCATATCTCCATCACCAATGCGGCGACCGGCATCATCGCGGCGGTGAACAACGATGCGATCCTTGCCGGCGCCAATGACACGATCGACAATTTCGGCGTGATCGTCGGCCTGAGCAGCGGAGCGGCCGGCAGTGACGGCATCGATTTCCAGAACAATGCGGGCGGTGTGGTCGAGAACGCGGCCGGCGGTGTCATTGCCGGGGCCGAGCACGGCATCACGGGCACGCAATCGCTGTTTGTCGGCAATCAGGGCACGATCATCGGCTATGCCGGCTCCGGCATCAATGTCGAGACGGCGTCGACTGGCGGCACGACCACCATCTACAATTTCGCCGGCGGCTACATCGAGGGAACCTCGGTCAACGGACAGCCATCCGGCGACGCGATCAATGTCAATGGCATTGCGCTTATCGAAAATTTCGGAACGATCGCGGCCACCGGCACTAGCGCCGGCACGCTTGCCGAAGCCATCTCGATCGGCGGCGGCACGATCCTCAACGCGGCGACCGGATATATCTACAGTTCGCAGCGCGCCATCACCATCGATGGCGGCGGCACCGCCGACAATACCGGCTTGAGCGCGTTTTCCGGCGCGACGATCTACAACTACGGCGCCATCGTCGGCAGCAACGGCGAGGCGATCGTTATCGTCGGCAATAATGCCGATACGATCGTCAACTACGGCAGCATTACCGGCAGCGTTTCCACAGGCGGCGGCGACGATGTCTGCTTCCTCGCCACCGGCTCGAGCATTTCCGGCGTCCTCGACTGCGGCGCCGGCAACGACACGGTCGACCTGATCGGCGCCGGCGTCGGCACACTGGCGAGCTTCGCCAACGTTGAAACGATCAACGTGTTCAGTGGCGATTGGACGCTTGGCAGTGAGGGCGTCAACTTGGTGATGCTCGATACGCCAGGGGAAACGCTGCGGTTGACCGCGGGCGTGCTGGCTGACGGTGCTTTCGACGGCACAATTTCCAACTTCGTCAGCAGCGATACCATCGATCTTGAGGGCATCGGGCTCGCCTCCGGCGCCGCACTCGGCAGCGGCAATCTTTTGACGGTTTCTGGCGCGCCGGGTGGCCCGGTCGCCTTGCAACTCGCCGCCGCCGATAATTTCACCGGCGATGTTTTCCGGGTAGCCGACGACGGCGCCGGCGGCACGCTGGTAACGCTCGACGACGCGCCGAATTTCACCTCGCCAAACGCCTTCTCGATCGCGGAGAACGGCACGGCGGTCGGCACGGTCATGGCGACGGATCCTGAGCACGATGCCTTCACGTTCAGTCTCTCCGGCGGGGCCGATGCGTCGTTCTTCACGGTCGATTCCCATAGCGGCGCGCTCAGTTTCATCAATGCGCCGGACTTCGAATCGCCGGCCGACGCCAATGGCGACAATATTTACATTGTCGATGTTTCGGCGACCGACGCCTATGGCGCGGTCAGCACGCAGGACATCAGCGTCAGTGTCACCAACGTTGCCGAACCCGGAATGACCATCAATGGCGGCAATGGCAATCAAACGATCACCGGGTCAACCGGCAATGACACCATCGATGCCGGTAATGGCAACGATACGATCTATGCCGGCGACGGCAATGACGTCGTTTCGGGCGGAAACGGCGACGATGTCATCTATGGCGGCCGCGGCGACGACACCGTCGACGGCGGCAACGGCAACGACATGATCGACGGCGGCGACGGCAACAACAACCTGTCCGGCGGCAATGGCGACGACACGATAACCGCCGGCAGCGGCAACGACGTAATCAGCGGCGGCAACGGCAACGACACGTTGAGTGGTGGCGCCGGCAATGATGTTCTCGACGGCGGCAATGGCAACGACCGTCTGGCCGGCGGCCCCGGTAACGACATCCTCACCGGCGGCAACGGCAACGATACCTTCGTGTTCGGCGCCAATTTTGGCCAAGACACGGTGACCGATTTCCACAGCGGCGATCACATCGAGATCGACGATCATCAGTTCGCCGATTTTGCCGCCATCCAGGCGGCGAGCCACCAGGTCGGCGCCGATGTCGTCATCACACTCGACCCCGGCGACACGATCACGCTGCAGCACGTGCAGCTCTCGAGCCTGCACGCGTCGGACTTCCTCCTGTCCTGACCGGATGGGGCGAAGGCGGCCTGCGATCTCGATTCCCTCTCCCCCGAAAAGGGAGGGGGAGCGGGTTCATTCCTTCAGCGACATATAAACCACGCGCATGAAGCTCCTGCTCATCTGTTCGCTCATTTTGAGCCTGGCGTCGAAGTCGGCGAAGGGCTTCGCCGCGTAGATATCCTCGAGGCTCTTTTCTTGCGCGATCAGCGCCGCCATGCGGTCGCGCGCGGTGACCAGCATGGCGCGGTATTCGACAAGCTTCGCCTTGTTGCCGAGCGGGCCGTGCCCGGGCACGATCTTGGTCTCGTCGTTCACGAACGCAAGATAGGCGTCGCAGGCCGCAATCATGCCCTTAATACTGCCGCCGTTGAGCCAGTCGATATTGGGATAGCGGCCATTGATGAAGGTGTCCCCGGTCGAGAGCACATTGGCGTCGGCAAAATAGACATAAGTGTCGCCGCCGGTATGGGCATTCGCCGGATGCATGAGTTGCGCGCTGCGGCCTTTCACCTCGAGCCGCGGCCCCGTCGCGCCGTCATAGGTCTTGGTCGGCAGCGCGCCGGGCGCGACCGGCGGCACTTTCACGCCGGTGGTGTTGCTGGTGCTGCCGGCCGCCAATTTTTCGCGCACATAGACATGCGCCACCACGATGGCGCCCTCGGCGGCGAACGCGGCGTTGCCGCCGGTGTGGTCGCCGTGATGATGTGTATTGACCAGGAACTTGACCGGCTGCGGGGTGACGGCCGCGATCGCGGCCTTGAGCTTGTCGTGCATCGGGGCGAACTGGCCGTCCACCATGATTACGCCGTCGTCGCCGACCGCGACCGTGACATTGCCGCCTTGCCCTTCAAGCATGTAGGTGCGGTGGCCGAGATCGGTGGTTTTCACCAATATCTTCGACCAATCGGGACCGACCGGCGGTCCGCCTTGCGCAAGCGCTGGGCCGGCAAGGCAGACAAGCGCCGTTGCCAATGCGCTGAGGGTGAACTTGCTCATCGGGTATCCTTCCTTGCGAGGCGCCGATTGTTGCACTGCGGCGTCGGGTTGACCGTGGCCGCTTGGCCATAGTTGATCCTGCCGGAATAACCGCGCGGTTTTGCGGATATTCCGGTTTCGGCGGGTTTTATTATACTGGGTTCCGGCCGGTCGCTCGGCGGGCAGCGCGGCGCCTAGACCCCCGACGCCTCAAACGTCTGCCCGGCGGCATAGCCGGCGGCCGTCAGCTCGTAGCGGTAGCGGTTACGCCGGTCGATGACGATCCAGCTATTCGCCACCGCTTTGTTGAGCCCGCGCTGAAAATCCCCGTCGCGCACGCTGAGAAAATAATTGCGCGGCAACATGCCGCTCA
>JBOHII010000004.1:0-4779 GCA_050725955.1 Pseudolabrys sp.
AATTTGGCGAGGCATCTCAATAAATTTGAAAATTAAATTTTTCGGCATCGACGCTGAGCGAGACATCGGCGGCCAATACCAGCAGCAGGTCGACCGGTTCGGCCGCGCGCGCGGCCGGCACGCCAAGGCCGAGCAGCAGCAAAAACAACGCCAACGCCGGCCGCACGAGACGCGACATGACAACACTTATCCCCCAGCTGGCGAATGATAGCCGATTTTGCGCCGTTTGCGTATCGGGCGCAAACCCGCGCGGCTATTGCGCCAGGACGCGGGTGGCCGGGACCGCCACCTCAACAAGGGTGCCGTCGGAAACCTGGCTGGTGATGCGGAACCGCGCGTGGTTGGCCTCGCTCAGCGCCTTGGTGATCGGCAACCCCAGGCCGGTACCGCTCGAACCCCACCGCGCCGACGTGGCGAGCTGGCGGAACGGCTCGAGCGCGGTCTGCAATTCCTTCTCGCTCATGCCGGCGCCGGTATCGCGGACGCGCAGCACCACCTCGTGCTCGTCGGTCAAGGTGGTGGAGACGATCACCTGCCCGCCCGCGCCGGTGAATTTGATCGAGTTCGATAACAGATTGAGCGCGATCTGCCGCACCGAGCGGGCGTCGGCCACTATCTGCGGCAGGTTGGGCGGCAACGAGGTGCGGATAATGACGCGCTCGCTATTGGCCTGCTGCTGCATGATCGCGACGCATTGCTGCACCAGGTCGTTCAAATTGACGCTGACGAACGTCAGCTCGAGTTTGCCTGCCTCGATTTTTGACAAATCGAGCAGATCGTTGAGCAGCGAGATCAGGTGGCCGCCCGACGTGTGGATATCCTTGAGATATTGCCGATAGCGGTCGTTGCCGACCGGCCCAAAGCGTTCGTCCATCATCACCTCGGAGAAGCCGATGATGGCATTGAGCGGGGTGCGAATTTCGTGGCTGATCTTGGCGAGAAATTCCGACTTGGCGGTGGAGATTTTTTCGGCGACCTGTTTGGCGTTGATCAGCTCTTCCTCGGTGCGCTTCCAGGCGGTGATGTCGCGCATCACCGCGCAGAGTTTGTCGCCGTCGGCGATCCGCCCCATGGTGAAATAAACCGGAACCAGGCCGCCTTGATGCACGAGGCCGATCGCCTCGCGGCCGGTGTCGAGCACGCCCGTGCCGTTTGCCAGCCGGTCAAGATGATCGAGCACGCCGCGCCGGCTTTCAGGCGCGAACAGGTCGCCGAAACTGAGTTCGGCGATTTCGGCCGCTTCGTAGCCGAACAGCGCTTCGGCGCTGCGGTTGGCGGAGAGCACGCGCCCGGCGCGGTCGAGCACCAGCACGCCGTCGGTAGCGGTATCCAGGATCGACTTGAGTTCGGCGTTTTCGGTTTCCAGCCGGCGCAGCGCCATTTCCGTCGGCTTGCCGCGATCCTCGGTCACGACATGCGTGCTGATCATCAGCACCAGCGCGCTCTCGTTGTTCCAGGAGACGCTGAACAGGCGGCCGTCGACCGGCTTCTGCTTGCCGTTGACGGTGGTGATGGTGAGCCCCTTGCTGCCGTTCTTGGTTGCGCCGGCCGACGCTTCGGAATTGCTCTCGATGAACAGGCTGTCGAGGCCGCCGGCCTCGGCCAGCGCCTCGAGCGAGGGGTAGCCGGTCCAGTCGAAAAACGCGCGGTTGGCGTAGATCAAAGTGTTGAGCCGGTAAACCAGAATACCGACCGGCAGGCGGTCGAGAATCGGCCGTCCTTCCTGGGTGTCGCGCGCGGCATCGCCATTGCGCGCGGCAGGTTCGTGGCCGAAATCGTCCGGTGCGCCGGCGGCGTTGTCGCTCTTGTTGGACGTCTTCTTGAGCCGGTCGCTAAGCTCGCGTGCGAGCTCTTGGAATGCGCTGCGCTCTCCCGGGCTGAGCGCCGGCGTCTGTTCGACCGGCGGCTTGAACGCCAACATATCGGCTGTCGGCTCTTGCGGGTTGCTCTCGTTCGGCGCGGACACGGATTGCGCCCGGCGCCGTTCAAGCGCGGCCAAACGGTCGACGTCTCGGCATATGCCGAAGCCGCGATAGCCGACGAATTGGCGATCCTGGTCGAACACCGGCAGGCCCGACATCTCGACCGGCAAAGGCGCTTGCGCCTCGTCGAGCGGCCATTGCACGACGATGCCGCTCCAAGTGGCGCGCGAGGCGAGTGCGGCAGCTACCTGACCCTGCGGATCGAGCTTGAGCGTTTCGGCGATTTCCGCCCATGGGCGATCGAGCACGGCGGCGTTGTTCGGTCCGATCAGTTTGGCGAAATCCTCGGCGCCGAGCGTGAAACGATTGGCGGCATCCATCTGCCAGACAAAACGCAGCGGAGAACGGAGCGTCGGCGTTTCCACCGCGGCCGGATCGGTCGTAACCGGAGCCGGTGGCGCAACGGCGGCAGCCGCGGCCGGCGCCGGACTCGTGACCGTCGCGGACGCATTGAACGCGGCGAGCAGCGCGACGGTCGCACCGGCACCCAGCCGCAGCAAAGTGGCGGGCGAGGCGGCAATGTCGCCCTCGGCGCGGCCATTGAGCATCGCCTCGCGGGCGAGCTTGTCGGCGCCAAGCGCCACGAGGTCGCGTCTGTCGCCGAGGCGCTCATGCGCCGCCGGCGCGGCTTCGATCAGTTCGCCGTCCGCGGTGAAGATCGCCGCCGGCCGATCGAGATCCGCGAGCAATCGCTGCGCGCGGTCGGGCAGGCTCAGGTCTCTGCCGGTCCGCTCGGTCGCCACCACCAGGACGGCGGCGCTGGCGTCGGCAAGCGCGATGCGCGAGCAAAGACAGATCAGGGCGCCGCCGAAATCCGCGCCAAATCCGCGCAGGCGTTCGAGCCGCGGCGCGCCGCCCTGCGGCAGCGTGCCAGCGAGGCGCGCGACCTGCGCGGCCGCGGCGTCCGCAGGCTCGAAGCGGAGCCCGGCCAGCGCGCCGGGCGAGTAGCAATCGAAGATCGCGGCTGCGATCGGGTTCGCCCACACGACGCGTGTTGCGTCGGTGCTCCACAGCCATACCGGCGTCGGGCTAAGGGCATGCGCCGCAAGCCGCGGATCGTTCAGGCAGGCGAATTGAAACCCGGTCCCAATCATCGCTTTCGTCGCACGGTTTACGGCTAATGAACTCTTAATACGGCTGGCGCGCTGCCCAGTCCACGACGCGCGGCCGGGAAAGCCCCGCCAATCGGCGATAACCTTAATTAGCAGTTCCTGGACTGGCGTGCCGGAGGCGGCTTGCCTAGATAATGGTTAAGCTAGGCACTGGCTGGCGGTGCGCGAATACAATCAGGAGGTCGTCATGGCGAACGAAGGAGCCCCGGGCTTCGAAATTCCGTCCGAAATGAGAGCATTCGCAGAAAAGAGCGTCGAACAGGCCAAGCAGGCCTTCAACAGCTTCATTTCCGCCGCGCAACACGCGGTCAATACCGCAGAGACGCAAGCGACGAACGCCCGCAACGGGGCCAAGGAGGTGGGCGAAATGGCCATCGGCTTTACCCAGCGCAACGTCGCCTCCTCGTTCGACTTCGCAGAGAAACTGGTGCGCGCCAAAGACCCGCAGGAATTCGCGACGCTGCATAGCGACTATGTGAAGGCGCAGATTGCGGCGCTGACCGAGCAGGCCAAGGAATTGAGCCAGCAGGCGGCCAAGTTCGCGGGCCGCGCCGACCAAGCCTAAAGCCGCGATTTAGGCTGCAAAGTTCGCTAATTTGCGCTGGCGGCAAGCCGGTGATGCGGCTTTATGACGCTTTTGTGCGCCGCAATATTTTTGTTGCAATGCACCAAAATTGGTGCTATATGCCCTTTCACAGCACTCGCCCAGACGCCGATTTGGCGCCCTCTATGCGGCGGGTCCTTACACGGGCGCGAGCCGATTTGCCGAGGGCGGCGGCTCGCTGAGAGCCGGAAACCGCCCTCCTAGCAAAGGATACCCGTCATGTCCGATACCGACGTCAGCCCGTCTTTTACGCCGAAGTCGAGGCAGAAAGCAGCAGCAAGCGCTGCCGCCTTCGAGATGCCGAAGTTCGAAATGCCCAAGTTCGAAATGCCGAAGGTGGAAGTCCCCGCCGCCTTTCGTGAGATGGCCGAGAAGGGCGTCACGCAAGCCAAGGCGAACTACGAGAAGATGAAGAACGCCGCCGAAGAGGCGACCGAAATGCTTGAGGATACTTATGCCACAGCGTCGAAAGGCTGCGCCGACTACGGCCTCAAGCTGATCGAAACCGCCCGCGCCAACAACAACGCCGCTTTAGACCTGATGGGCGACTTGCTGACCGCGAAGTCGTTTTCCGAAGTGGTCGAGCTCTCCACCGCCTATATGCGCTCGCAATTCGACACCGTGACCGCGCAGGCCAAGGAGCTTGCCGATCATGCCCAGAAAGTGGCGACCGACACCTCCATTCCGATCAAGGAAGGCTTCAACAGCGTCTTCAGCAAGGCCGCGTAACGTAACGATGATCGCCGCGAATTGCCGCGGCGGCTGCAAGGCCCGGGCGCCGAAAGCGCCTGGGCCTTTTGCTGTGCCCGGCAGGCTTGCCAAATTGGCGCCCTGAACCTAGGTTCCGGCCGCTCGCGTCCAGGCGGACGCGCCCGTGCAGGCGTAGCTCAGTTGGTTAGAGCGCTGGTCTGTGGAACCAGAGGTCGGTGGTTCAAGTCCACCCGCCTGTACCATCCAAAAATTCGAATTAATCCGGCGTCAGCAGTGAAATGCCGAGCCGCGCGCGGCTACGCAACCAGGCTGTGGCGCGATATCTCGGATCCTGGGTGACCGCCTGCATGCCGTCGAGCACGGCGAGCAC
>JBOHII010000005.1:0-2442 GCA_050725955.1 Pseudolabrys sp.
GCGAGCTCATTTGCCGGCAGGATACAGCAGGCAGGCATCGCCATAGGAATAGAAGCGATAGCCGTCCGCGAGGGCATGCGCATAGGCGCGTTTCATCGTCTGCAAGCCGCTGAAGGCCGCAACTAGCATGAACAACGTCGAGCGCGGCAGGTGGAAATTGGTTAGCATCAAATCGACGGCGCGAAATCTGTAGCCGGGCGTGATGAAAATCGCCGTTTCGCCCGCAAAGCCGCGCAATTTTCCGTCCGCATCGGCCGCCGTTTCCAACAGCCGCAGCGCAGTCGAACCCACCGCCACGATGCGTCCGGCCTTGGCGCGCGCGGCGTTGAGCGCATCGGCTGTTTCACGGGTAACGGTTCCAGACTCTGCATGCATCTCATGGCTTTCGGTGTCGTCCGCCTTCACAGGCAGAAAAGTACCCGCGCCCACATGCAGCGTCACTTTATGGATGGCGATGCCGCGCGCGACGAGCCGCGCCAGCAGCGTGTCGGTGAAATGCAGACCCGCCGTTGGCGCCGCGACCGAGCCCTCCGGCAGCGCAAACAGCGTCTGGTAGTCGATTTTGTCCTGCTCATCGGCGGCGCGCCGGGAGGCGATATAGGGCGGCAGCGGCATCGCGCCGCGCTCGGCAATCGCCTGGTCGAGCACCGGGCCATGAAAGGAAAATGAAATGGTTACCTCCCCGCCTTCATCTTTATGTGAAACTTGAGCATCGAGTTCGCCAACGAAACAGACTTGGCCTTCGGCGCCGAAACGCAAAGTGTCGCCGACCTGCACCTTCTTGGCGCCGAGGATGAAGGCGCGCCAATGCGAGCCATCGAGGCGCTTGTGCAACGTGGCCTCGATCTCCGGCTCACTCGTCCCCCGCCCGATCCGGCGCCCTTTCAGCCTGGCGGCGATCACCTTGCTGTCGTTTACCACCAGGGCGTCGCCAGGCCGCAGCAGGTCGGGAAGATCGCGCATGCCGCAGTCAGCGAATTCCGGTGTCTCGCTGGGGCGCACGACCAATAGCCGCGCCGCATCGCGCGGTACCGCCGGCCGCAACGCGATGCGGTCGGCCGGCAGGTCGAAGTCGAAGAGATCGGTTTTCATGCACTACCATCGTCATACCCGGCACACGGGTCCGGCCTTCGGCCGGCCCGAGTGTAAACCTTGTGCCGGGCATCCCGCTTAGATTGGCACGGTCCTGCGACCCTAAGCGAGGTGGCCGGGTCAAGCCCGGCCATGACAAAACAATTAGCGTAGAGGCAGTGACCTACGCCCCCATGGTCGCCTTGACGATCTTGTCCGGGTTGCTCACCGGCTCGCCGCGCTTGATCTTGTCGACGTTTTCCATGCCCTCGATCACATTGCCCCAGGCGGTGTACTGGCCGTCGAGGAAACGGGCGTCGTCGAAGCAGATGAAGAACTGGCTGTCGCCACTGTTGGGGCTCGCCGCCCGCGCCATCGACACCGTACTGCGCACATGCGGTTCCTTGTTGAACTCGGCCTTGAGCTTCTGACCGGAGCCGCCCGTGCCGCTGCCCTCGGGACAGCCGGTCTGCGCCATGAAGCCGTCGATCACGCGGTGAAACACGATGCCGTCGTAGAAGCCTTGGTTCACGAGTTCCTTGATGCGCGCGACATGGCCGGGGGCAAGGTCGGGGCGCATGGCGATCACCACGTTGCCCTTGGTGGTTTCCAGCGTGAGTGTGTCTTCCGGCTTGGCCATCGGTTTGTTCCTGTTGTTGCTACTTTTTCGCGTCCGCGGCGACCTGCATGCGGATGATCTTGTCGGGATTGGCAACCATGCCGTTCTGCGCTTCCGGTCCCTTCTTGATCTTGTCGATCGCCGCCATACCGGACACCACCTGCCCGACCACGGTGTATTTGCCGTTGAGGCCGGAATTTTCCGCGTACATGATGAAAAACTGCGAATTTGCCGAATTCGGATCGGAGGTGCGCGCCATGCCGACCACGCCGCGCACATAGGGCACGTTGGAAAACTCCGCCTTGAGATCGGGATATTTCGAGCCGCCGGTGCCGTCGCCGCGCTGGCCGTCGCCGGTCTGCGCCATGAAGCCGGCGATCACGCGATGGAACGGCACGTTGTTGTAAAAGCCGTCGCGCGTGAGTTGCTTGATGCGGGCGGCATGATTGGGCGCGATGTCGTTGCGCAGTTTGATGATGACGCGACCGTATTTGGTGTCGAGCAGGATGGTATTCTGCGGATCGAGACCGGCCGGCAGTTTCACTTGCGCCAGCGCGGGTGCGGCGCAGACGAGCGCGACGACGACAGCAAGAATGCGGATCATGATATCTCCCGGTGAGCCTGAGATTAACGCGCGAATTTCTTTTTCAGCCGCGCCGCCACGGCGGCCGGCACGAAGGCGGAAACGTCGCCGCCCATGCCGGCGATCTGACGCACCAATGTGGCGGTGATCGGGCGCGCCAGCGGCGAGG
>JBOHII010000006.1:0-6247 GCA_050725955.1 Pseudolabrys sp.
GCGCTGGTGCCGATGGCCTCGCAGCCGACCGCCATGGCCAGCCGCAACTGGATGATGCGGCGCATGCTGATCGAGACGATCAAGAGCGATCCGGAATACAACAACGGCAACTACACCGCACAGCCGCACATGCTGAAGATCGCCAACGTGTTCTTCGGCATCGGCACCAATGGCGGCACGCTCAACTACCAACACATCGCGTCCACCCACGCCAAGGCCGACGAACTTGTCGACAAGCGTCTGGCGGCGCCGATGAAAGCCGACGCCAATGACTTCATCTATCAGTGGGACGCCTCGCGCGACTTCGACGCCGCGCCGCAACTGGACAAGATCCAGGCGAGCGTGCTGGCGATCAATGCCGCCGATGACGAACGCAATCCCCCGGAAACCGGAATCATGGAGCGCGAAATCAAGCGCCTGAAGAGCGGCAAGCTCTATGTGATCCCGGCAAGCGAGGCCACCCGCGGCCACGGTAGCACCGGTATCGCGAAGTTCTACGCCAAGCCGTTGCAGGAATTGCTGCAAACGGCGCCGCAGCGGGCGATGTAGCGCGCGCCGGCGTCAGGCGTCGGGATCGTCACTTTGTGCAAAGCCGGCGCGGACCGTCGAGCGGCTGATAGGTGCAATCGCTCGGATTGAACGAGCTGTAGGCTTCGGCGCACGAGCGCATATGGCAATGTTGGTTAAGCGGCAAATCGTCATCGGCCCGTGCATTGTCGGCTGAGGCTTCCGTGCCCTTGCTGCAAAGCCGGCGCGGCCCATCGAAGGGCTGCCAGGTGCAATCGGATTCGCGGAACGAATGATAGGCCGCGGCACATGCCGCCACGTCGCATGACGGCGGCGCTTCGGCGGCCACCGGAGCAGCCGGCGCGATCGGTTGCGGCGCAACCGGCTCCGGCATTGGTGCGGCGGCCGTCGCCGGCGAAGCTACACTTGGCGGTGCGGCGGCGTTGGCAATCGCAGGTTTCGCCGCCGGCGCTGGGCTGACGGTTTCGGCTGGCGCGCTGATCACCTTCGGTATGTCGCTGTGGACGGCCGTCCCCGCCACCCGCGGCGGCGCGCTTGCCCAGTCGGTTCCGAACACGACATTGCAGAGCGCGACCGCCAGCACGGCGGCAAAGGCGGCGAAGGATTTCGTTCTGTTCGACACGCGCGGCAGCATGGCCTAATCCCAACGCTGCAACTATAGGCCGGTTCCCGTCGATGCGAAAAGCCGCGTCGTAAAATCAGAAAGCCCCGGCCTTGTGGGCCGGGGCTTCCGATGCCTTCGCGTTGGAAGGGGGCATACCAAACAACGCATCCAGCATTCTTAAAATCAAGAATCGAGTAACGACCCTAGAATTTCCACTTCACGCCAGTGGAAACGCCGACGATGGTCGTGCCGGTGTAGCAGTGCGGGCCGGAAGCGAGGCCACCCGACGCGCCGGTCGCATCGTGGCAATCGGTGGTGATGCCATGGCCGCCGGCGCCGAGATCGTAATGGGCGTCAGGTCCGTTGAAGGTCGCCGCCACGTCAGTGTACCAGATCAGGTTCTCAGTGTACCTGTGCTGGTATGCCAGCGTCAGCATGTTCGCCTGGTTTTGAGTCGGCCCGTAACCGGCCCCATTGGGGCTCACAAGCGTGCTGTCGTTATGCTGGCCCGGATTGCCAGGCGAGGCGAAAGCATGTCCCCAGCCGAAATGCACACTGTCGTCCTTGCCGAATTGCTGGCTGACAACCAGCCATGTGCCCCACCGAGTGCGCTCGTTCTGGAAGTCGATATCCGCCGGAACATAGCGGTGCATATATTCGACGATGCCGCCGATCGTCGTGCCGGTCGAGAATTTGTACATCGCGGCGATCTTTGCGGCATCCTCGTTTGCGACGTCCTCGTTGCATTGCTGGATCGCAAGCGGAAGCGAGCTGCCGCTAAAAGTGCCCGCGGCCTGAGCGGCGGTGAGCGACGCCGTGCAGTCTTGATAGCCAGCGGGGACTGAAAGAGCGGCACCGTAGGCGCTGGCAATATCGCTTTGCCGGTTGACGTTCTGATGGAACTCGTAGGCGCCGGTCATGTAGAACGGGCCGTTTGTATAGCTGAGGCTGGTGCTGAACACGTTGCTGAACGCGCCGTCGCTGCACGACACAAGCGGATTTCCGCCGCTGGTCGGGTCGTTACCGCCCGCGCAATCGGATTCGCCCGCTGATATATTGTCGCTGTTGTCGGCGCGGTTCTGCCCTGGCGCAAACATGACTTTGAAGTCGAAACCGCCCAGGAACCTTGGTGATTCGTACCAGATCGCGTGATCGATGCGGGTACCGAATTCGACGCGGTTGTCGCCGCCCGAATTGCCCATGATGGACCCGTAAGTGCCCAGCTCACCGGCGAACGGATTAAACCGCGATGTAGAGCTCATGTAGGGCGAGCTCGACTTGCCGACTTTGATGGCGCCCCAGCTCGGATCGGAAAATCCGATCCAAGTGTTGCGATTGAACAAGGTGCCATCGGTGGTATCGCTGAGATTGCTGTTGGATTGCTTCAGGCCGGGCGTCGTCGTGATGCCCATGCCGAGTTCGAGTTGGTAGACAAAATGGGTCGGACGATCGCCGAGGCGCTGGAACCCGCGCACGCCCAGATAAGAGCCGTTCGTCGCAAGCTGCGGCATCCAGCCGAAATTCCCCACCGGAGCGGAACTGTCGTTGAGCTCCAGACCGCGGGCGTTCTTGGTCGTACCGTCGGCGGAGACGTCAAATTGGCCATAAGCCGTGATCTCACCGTTGGGCGTCAGGAAGGTGAGCGGGTTGCCCGGCTTGTGGTGAAAGTAGCTGTCGCCGTCTCCCCATGCCGACTTCACCGGCATTCCGGTCGCGTGAGCTCTGGCTTCCGCCGCGGTCGCTTTGGCTTGAGCCGCCCGGGCCTCGGCTTGTGCTTTCGCTTGCGCCTCGGTTTTTGCCTTGGCTTGCGCGGCTTGGGCCTCGGCTTCGCCCGCCTGTTTCTTCGCGGCCTTCGCGTCGGCGGTGTTTTGTGCCTGCGCCGCCATCAATTTATTTACGGTTTGCGTGAGCTGCTCGACCTGGGCCCTCAACGCTTTGATTTCGGCATCCGACGGTTCGGCCTGCGCAATACTGTTCGCACCCAAAACTAAAAGAAGCGTCGAAAACACAACAGTCGAATAAAACCGCACACGCTGCGAACAAGCGCCCATAGTCTCCCCCTGCCGTTTGCCGTTTTTAAGTTGGGCAATTGTTTACTAATTGGGCGTTGGGGGCGATTAGACTGAGGTGTCGGTTGGCTACGCCTTTTCGGTAGTCGAGCGGACCATTTCGGTTTACCGATGAACCGGCGGCAGCAGCGCACTATGTTTGCCGGCTGAATCGATACAATCCAGCAGTTCCCGTTCGCCGAACGGTTTAGTTAGATAACCCGTCACGCCGGCATTTAGTGCGCGCGTGCGAACCTCTTCATTCGGGTAAGCCGTGATCAGGATCGTCGGAATTGGTACGCCCGTGGCGACCAGATGGCCATAGAGCGCCAACCCGCTCATGTCCGGCATTTGCACATCTGCAATCAAGCACGAGGTAATGCGGATACGGTTTGATTTCAGAAATGCATCCGCCGACGGGAAACCCTTGGCAATAAATCCATGCGATCGCAAAAGGCCAATTGTGGCCTCGCGAACCGAGTCATCGTCTTCGACAACGGCAATTGACGGCTTGATCGGCATGGCGATGGCTTTCGATCAATTCGCGCCCGCGGTCCGAGGCATTGCGCGTAGAATCGAGCCGGCAAGGATGTGGATAAAGCAAACCAAACGGCAGAGCGATTGCACAAAAGTGTAAATTGTCTACGCCGTTTCGGTATTGCCTAGAAGTTTGTCGGCCATCCTGACCAAATCAGCCAACGATTTTGCTTTCATTTTGTGCATGACGTGGCGGCGGTGCACCTTCACGGTGACTTCGCTGAGCTTGAGTTCCGCCGCAATTTGCTTGTTCGGCCGGCCGCTTGCCACCCGCAGCAAGATTTGCCGCTCGCGCGAGGTCAGCGAATCGAAAAGATTCCGCAGCGCTGCGCCGGTTGCCGCCGCCTGACGGCGGGTACGGTCCCGTTCAATTCCGATATAAATGGCGTCGAGCAAGTCCTGATCGCGAAACGGCTTCGTCAGAAATTCGATGGCGCCGGCTTTGATGGCGCGAACCGACATGGGAACGTCGCCGTGCCCGGTGATGAAGATTATTGGAAGTTCGATTTTCGAACTGGCCATTTCGCGTTGGAAATCCAGACCGGAGAGTCCGGGCAGCCTGACGTCGAGCACGATGCACCCAGGCGCGTCGGGTCGCCTGAAACGCAGAAATTCATCCGTCGAGCGGAACGACTTCACGTTCAGATGGATCGAACGAATAAGGCTGTCGAGCGCATCCCTCACCGAGGGATTGTCGTCTATGACGAATACCACGGGTTCGTTCTCGCTCACGATTCCATACCGGCTGGCAACACAAATTGAACGACCGCGCCGCGCGGCAAATTCGGCGTCGCCCAAATGCGTCCGCCGTGAGCTTCGACGATCGAGCGGCTGATCGCGAGGCCCATGCCCATGCCGTCTGGTTTGGTACTATAGAAGGCAGTGAAGATGCGGTCGAGATTCTCAGGTGCCAGACCAATGCCTGAGTCCCGCACCGTGACGAGCAGGCCGTTTGAATCATTTTTAGCGGAACTTACGGTCAACTCTCGCGGTTCCTGCAGGCTCCGGTTCATGGCTTCGATCGCATTGAGGATCAGGTTGAGGATTACCTGTTGCAACTGGACCCGGTCGCCCTGAACCGGGGGCGCATCGTCGGAAAGTTCGGTGCGCAACGAAACCTCGTTCTGCTGAATCTCGCTTTCGATCAATGTGACGGTTGCAACAATGATTTCGTTGATGCTTAACCGGCCTTTTTCAGGCGATGAGCTTTTTGTCAGAGCTCGAACCTGCGCGATGATCTGGCTTGCCCGATGGGCGTCCTTGACGAGGCGTGCCACGGCTTGCCTTGCTTCGTCCAGATTGGGCGGCTCGGCGGCGAGCCAGCGCAGACAAGCATCGCCGTTGATCACCGTCGCTGCAAGCGGCTGGTTAACCTCGTGGGCGATCGATGCGGTCAATTCTCCCAGCGTCGTCACGCGCGCGACATGCGCGAGTTGCGAGCGCGCTTCGTATGCCCCGGCTTTTTCGTCTTCGATTTTGAGAGCGAGGTACGTCGTCGTTGCGATCGCCAGCAGGCTGATCAGCGTATTGATGAGCCCGACGCCAGACGCGCCGGTGGCTTCGGTCAAAAGATCGCTCAGCAACGTCAAGGCTATGCATCCGGCGCCAACCAGGATGACGCCGCGCCGCTTGCAAAATCGAACCGATAGCAGAACGACCGCGGTGTAGAACGCCGGAAATGCTATTTCCAAATCCGTGATCGTGTCGGCGACAAAAATGCCGGCCGCGATGGCGAAAGTGACGGCGGGAAGCAGCGATGCGCTCGTCACGGCTCGAAGAATTCGCGGCTTCATTGGCGTTTTCCCGTCACGGCCCAATCGCACCGGAGCCTTGCCAACATCGCTTTCAAAAACAAGGGTTGTCGGGGCCGGATTTGGATTAAATCGGACTAAACGCGGGAGCCGCGCCTCTGCAACCATGACGAACAAGACATGGCCGTGCTAGACAGCGCCCACGATTAACGCCGCCGCCACCGGGTCATGTCACAACCGCCTACCCTCTCGTCCTTCCGCCGCATCGTCGTGAAGGTCGGCTCCTCGCTTCTGGTCGACGCCGCCGCCGGCTCGCTCAAGCGCGAGTGGCTGGCCTCGCTCGCTGCCGACATCGCCGCGCTCCACAAGGACAAGCGCGACCTCATCGTGGTTTCCTCCGGCGCCATCGCGCTTGGCCGCGCCGTGCTCAAGCTCCCCCCGGGCGCGCTCAAGCTCGAGGAGGCACAGGCTGCCGCCGCCGTCGGGCAGATCGCGCTCGCGCGCTCGTGGTGGGAAGTGCTTGGCGCGCGCGGGCTCACCGCCAGCCAGGTGCTGCTCACGCTCGGCGACACGGAAGAACGCCGCCGCTACCTCAACGCCCGCTCCACCGTCGACAAGCTGCTCGAATGGCGCAGCGTGCCGGTGATCAACGAGAACGACACGGTCGCCACCACCGAGATCCGGTTCGGTGACAACGACCGGCTCGCTGCCCGCGTGGCCGAGATGCTGCAGGCCGACGCGCTGATCCTGCTGTCCGACATCGACGGGCTGTATACCGC
>JBOHII010000007.1:0-4516 GCA_050725955.1 Pseudolabrys sp.
AAGGTACGCCAGGCCGTGCCCAATTCGGACAAGGCGCGTTTCTCGGTGCATTGCCATGACGACCTCGGCATGGCGGTCGCCAATTCGCTCGCCGGCGTCATGGGCGGCGCGCGGCAGATCGAATGCACCGTCAACGGCATCGGCGAGCGGGCAGGCAATGCCGCACTCGAAGAAGTCGTGATGGCGATGCAGGTGCGCAACGACAAGTTCCCGTTCGCGACCGGCATCGACGCATCGATGCTCACGCGCGCTTCGAAACTGGTTTCGGCCGCGACGTCGTTCCCGGTGCAATACAACAAGGCGATCGTCGGCCGGAACGCTTTCGCGCACGAGTCCGGCATTCATCAGGATGGCATGCTCAAGAACGCGCAGACCTACGAGATCCTGACGCCGGAATCGGTCGGCGTGAAACAGACCTCGCTGGTCATGGGCAAGCACTCCGGACGGCATGCGTTTGTGCACAAGCTGGAGGAGCTCGGCTATCAATTGGCCGGCAACCAGCTCGAGGATGCCTTCGTTCGATTCAAGGCGCTCGCCGACAGGAAGAAGCAGATCTACGACGAGGACATCGAGGCGCTGGTCGACGAGGAGATTGCCACCGCGCATGACCGCATCAAGGTGGTGTCGCTCACCGTGATCGCCGGCACCATGGGCCCGCAGACTGCCACGCTCACTCTCGACATCGACGGCGAGCCGATCACCACGCAATCGACCGGCAACGGTCCGGTGGACGCCATCTTCAAGGCGATCCGCGCGTTGGTGCCGCACGAAGCAACGCTCGAACTGTTCCAGGTGCATGCGGTGACCGGCGGCACCGATGCACAGGCCGAAGTTTCGGTGCGGCTGTCGGAGCAGGGGCGTTCGTTCACCGCCAAGGGCGCCGACCCCGATACGCTGGTCGCCGCGGCAAAAGCCTATCTCGGCGCGCTCAACAAGCTGATGAGCAAGCGCAACAAGGTACCGGGAGTGGAAAACCGCATCCACTCTACCGACGTCGGCTGATCCTTCGTCCGCAGCGTCCGCTGTCAGTGCAAGGCGCCGCGCCCCTTCGTGGGCGCGGCGCTATCCAAATACTGAGGTGCGCTGAATTGACCTTGGCGGCTACGATTTTTGCAGTCGTTTTCGGCTTGACGTGTAGCCCGCGCAATGCTGGCCTTATATACTTCCCGTAAAATCGGTATAACGCTTCCATTAAACTGCGGGAAAACTTGAAAAAAAAGCGCGGTTTGCCGCCCTAACCTGGAGGAATACGTCAATGCGTAAATGGCTACTCGCGGCGGCTGCTGCCGCTGTTATCGCGGCACCGGCCAGCGTCATGGCCGACCCGATGATCATCAAATTCAGTCACGTCGTCGCCGAAAAGACCCCGAAGGGCCAGGCAGCGCTCAAGTTCAAGGAAGCGGCCGAGCGGCTGCTGCCGGGCAAGGTCAAGGTCGAGGTCTACCCGAACTCGCAATTGTTCGGCGACGCCAAGGAAATGGAAGCGCTCGCACTCGGCGACGTGCAATTCATCGCCACCTCGCTGTCGAAGTTCGGCAAGTACACGCACAAGACCGAAGTGTTCGACTTGCCGTTCATGTTCAAGGACATGGACGCGGTTGACCGTTTCGAGCAGAGCAAGATCGGGCAGAGCCTGTTGCACTCGATGGAAAACCGCAACTATCTCGGCCTCGCTTATTGGCATAACGGCCTGTCGCAGATGTCGGCCAACAAGCCGCTGCTGCTGCCGTCCGACGCCAAGGGCCTGAAATTCCGCATCCAGCAGTCCGACATCATCCAGGCAAGCTATCAAGATATCGGCGCCAATGTGCAGAAGCTCGCATTCTCGGAAGTCTA
Organism: Pseudolabrys sp.; assembly: GCA_050725955.1. Classification (GTDB taxonomy): domain Bacteria; phylum Pseudomonadota; class Alphaproteobacteria; order Rhizobiales; family Xanthobacteraceae; genus Pseudolabrys. The sequence goes on from JBOHII010000007.1 coordinate 1,837, forward strand.
CCAGGCGCTGCAGGTCGGCACGGTCAACGCCCAGGAGAACACTTGGTCGAACATCTACTCGAAGAAGTTCTACGAAGTGCAGAAGGACTTCACCGAGTCGAACGGCCGCGTGATCGACTATATGGTGCTGGTCAATAACAAGTGGTGGACCGGCCTGCCGGCGGACGTCCGTGCCGGCCTGACCAAGGCACTGGCCGAGGCGACGACCGTCAACAACGACGTTGCCAACAAACTCAACGTGGAGGCAAAGAAGAAGATCGCCGCCTCCGGCGTGACCACGATCCATGAGCTGACGCCGGCCCAGCACGCCGCTTGGGTGAAGGCGATGCATCCGGTGTGGGCGAAGTTCGAGGGCAAAATCGGCAAGGACATCGTCGACGCCGCGGTGGCTGCGAACGGTCCGCCGACCAACTAAACAACTGCGGCGGCCGTGGCCCTAAAAGCCGCGGCCGCCGCCCATTATAAGAACAGAGTCAGGGGGGAATACGGTGTCGCTGCGGGAGGCGGTGCACCGCGTCGAGGAGGGTCTGATCGCCCTGATCCTCGGCGTCATGACGGTGCTGTCATTCGTCCAGGTCGTTCTGCGCTACGTTTTCGGCACGGGCTTCATCTGGCAGCTCGAGGCTGAAACCTATTTGTTCTCCTGGCTGGTGATGATCGGCATCTCCTATTGCGTGCGCGTGCGCGCGCATATCGGGGTGGATGCCGCGGTGCGGCTGCTGCCGCCGGCGCCGCGGCGCGCGGTCGGCATCTTCGTGCTGCTATTGGCTCTGCTCTACACCGTGCTGATGATGTACGGCTCGTTCGACTACATACACCGCATGTACATCATCAACGTCGAGGCCGAGGACATCCCGGTCGCGACGTGGATTCTCAGCATCTGCTTACCGCTCGGTTTTGTGCTGTTGCTGATCCGCCTGCTTGAGATGGGGTGGCGCATCTTCACCGGCCGGTCGGAAGGCTACGAGCTCGCCGATGAAGCACGCGAGGCGGTCAAGGACGTCACCCACGACAATATGCCCGACGCCACGACGGTTCAGCGATGAAGACAGTCTTTCTGTTTGTCACGCTGCTGTCGTTCCTCGGCCTTGGCTTGCCGATCGCGATGTCGCTCGGGCTGGCCTCCATGCTCACCATCCTGCTGTTCGAGCACGATACGCTTGCCTCGCTGGCGCTGGCGTTTTTCCAGACCATGGACCAGTTCACGCTGTTGGCCATTCCGTTCTTCATATTGGCGGGCAATTTCCTCACCACTGGCGGCGTTGCCAAGCGGATGATCAATTTCGCCATTGCCGCGGTCGGTCACCTGCCGGGCGGCCTTGCCATCGCTTCGGTGCTGGCCTGCATGCTGTTTGCCGCGGTGTCAGGCTCCTCGCCGGCTACCGTGGTGGCGATCGGCTCGATTGTGATCGCCGGCATGGTGCGGGTCGGTTACTCGCAAGGCTTTGCGACCGGCGTGATCGTCAATGCCGGCACGCTCGGCATCCTCATACCGCCATCGATCGCCATGGTCGTGTTCGCCGCGGCGACCGAAACATCGGTCGGGCGGCTGTTCATGGCCGGCGTCATCCCGGGAATTTTGCTCGGCATTTGCTTGATGGTGGCGATCTATGTCGCAGCCCGCATCAAGAAACTGCCGCGCCAGCCCAAGGTGCCGTGGCGCGAGCGCTTCGTGCTGTTCCGCGAAGCGTTGTGGGGCCTGTTGCTCATCTTCATCGTGATGGGCGGGATCTATGGCGGCGTGTTCACGCCGACCGAGGCGGCGGCGGTGGCGGCGGTCTACGCTTTCGTCGCGGCGGTGGTTATCTATCGCGATCTCAAGCTCACCGACGTGCCGCGCGTGCTGCTCGATTCGGCGCGTGTTTCGGTGATGCTGATGTTCATCATCGGCAACGCCTTCCTGTTCGGTCACGTGCTGACCACGTCGCAGATACCGCAGAGTATCGCCAACATGGTCGCGGAGGCGAACATGGCGCCGTGGCATTTCCTGTTGATCGTCAACATCATTTTGCTGATCGCCGGCAATTTCATGGATCCGTCGGCGATCATTTTGATCACCGCGCCAATCCTGTTCCCGACCGCGGTCAAGCTCGGCATCGATCCGATCCATCTCGGCATCATCTATGTGGTCAATATGGAAATCGGGCTAGTGACGCCGCCGGTCGGCCTCAATTTGTTCGTTGCTTCCGGCATCACCGGCATGCCGCTGATGGAAGTGGTGCGCGCGTCGGTCGGCTGGCTGATGATCCTGCTCGGCTTCCTGATCGTGGTCACCTACATTCCCGAAATCTCCCTCTATCTGCCCAACCTTTTGTTCGGCAAGCCGATCTGACCGGTTTCTGCGCAACGATTAAGCCCGCAACTTCCTGCGGCATTTTATTCTGAATGTCCGTAAATCTACATTGCGCCCGCGTAATCTCTGTCCAAACTTTAACTTGAAAAGGCGGCGCGAGATTCCACTATGTGCCCCATCGGTAATCGCTTTGGAGGAAACCATGTGGAAGACTGTTCTCGCCGGTTCGACCGCGCTTGCGATCGCCGGCGCTACGCTTGCCTACGCACAGCAGGGTCCCCGCGGACGCGACTTCGCGCCACGCTGGCGGCCGAGCGCGGCGGACATCACCGCCTTCGGCGACGCGCGCATTGCGGCCTTGCACGCCGTGCTCAAGCTGACGCCCGA
>JBOHII010000008.1:0-3420 GCA_050725955.1 Pseudolabrys sp.
ATGTGATCCGCTTTGCCATCGCGCATTACCGCGAACAGATGTCGGAGGTCGCACGCCGGCTGAAAATCGGGCGATCGACGCTCTATCGCAAGCTCGAAAGCCTCGGTCTCGACCGGGAACCGCAAGCGGCGTCGGAACAAGAAGACGTCACCGCCTGACATTGGTAAACGGCCGCGCCTTAACCATTCGCGCGCGTTAGCCGTGATGCGAAGTAATCGCGCGCGGCCGTCGATTTTAACTCACCCCCTCGCCTATACAGACGCATGATGGCGGCGCGATCGCGTGCGCCGCGCTCAGGCGCCGGTCAGGACGCGAACTTTTCGATTCGTTGCGTGATGTGGAGTGAGTCGCATGCGTAAGAAAAGCCTCGACCGATTGTTGGCCGGCACGGCACTGGTGCTGCTGGCCGCCGCGCCGACCTTTGCCGGTGCGGCGCCCGAGCGGGCCGAAAGTGCGGTGCCGCTGCCGCCGCGACATCGCGACGCCGTGCCGGTGCCGCAGGCCGAAACGCCCGCCGCCCATGCGCAGCCCGCAAGCGAAGGCAGCGGCAATTTCAGCATCATGGGCACGATCGATAAGCTTTTCTCGGTCAACGATACAAAAGTTTCCGAAAAGTTGCGCGAGATCGTCGCCGGCAGGCAGATGGCGCGGCGCGCCGAGCGCTTGCCCGAGCGGCATGCGATCGAGGCTTTCTATGCTGCGCGCAGTTACGCGCCGATCTGGATCAGCGGCGGCCGGCTCAACGCGCGCGCCCAAGCGGTGATGGCGCAGCTCAAGAACGCGGCCGCCGACGGTCTCGACGCGGCCGATTACCCGGTGCCGGATTTCGGCGGCGGCTTCAGCGCCGAAGCGTTGGCCGACGGAGACATCAAGCTTACCTATGTAATGCTCACTTACGCGCGGCACTTGGCGGTCGGCCGCATCGCGCCAACCCGCGTGCTCGCGGAAGTCGACTACGGCAATCACACGCCCGAGCCCGCCGAAATCCTGCGCAAGGTCGCCAATGCCGGCGACGCCGGCGCGGCGCTGGAAAGCTTCAATCCGCCGCACGAGGGTTTCCGTGCGCTGAAGGCAAAACTCGCCGAACTGCGCAACAACGGCCCGCGCGCCGAAGCCGACACGCGCATTCCCGATGGCCGTCCGATCCGGCCCGGCGCTAAGGATCCACGCGTGCCGGAATTGCGCGAGCGCCTGCACCTGCGTGGCAACCTGGCCGATCTCGTCTACGACAGGGCGCTATACAACGCCGTGCGGCGATTCCAGCAGCGCGCCGACCTCAGACCGAATGGCGTGATCGATTCGAGCACGATCGCCGCGATCAACGGCCCGAAGCCGGGCCGGGTCATCGACCGTGTGGCCGCCAATATGGAACGCTGGCGCTGGCTGCCGCGCGATCTCGGCAAGACCTACGTGATGGTCAATATCCCCGACTACACGCTCAAGGTGGTGCGCGACCACCAGACGGTCTGGCACACCAAAATCGTCGCCGGCAAGCCGCAGACGCAGACGCCGCTGTTGAGCGCGTCGATGGATAGCGTGCTGGTCAATCCGTCATGGTACGTGCCGCAGTCGATCATCCAGAACGAGCTGCTGCCGCGCTACGCCAGCGATCCGAACATCTTCGACCGCATGGGCCTCGAGGTGAAGATGGGCCCCGACGGCAATATTAACGTGGTGCAACCGCCCGGCGCCGCCAATGCGCTCGGTCGCATCAAGTTCAACTTTCCCAACAAGTTCCAGGTCTACCTGCATGACACGCCGGAAAAGCGGCTGTTCGCCGCGACCAGGCGCGCCTTCAGCCATGGCTGCATGCGGGTGGAGGATCCGACGAAATTCGGCGAGATCATGCTGCATCTGGCGATGAACGGCCCGACGCCGAGCTCGCAGCAGCTCTACGGCATGTTCGGCCGCGACGAGCGCACCTTCAAGCTGACCAACCGGCCGATGGTGCACCTCACCTATCAGACCGCCTATGTCGACGATGCCGGTAAGCTGGTGCTGCGCGACGACATCTACGGCTTCGACAACCGCATCAACGCGATCATGCATTCCGACGAGCGCCGCATCGCCGACGTGCCGCCGCCGCAGGATCCCAAGCGCGACGTGGCAACCGCCAGGTCGAACCAGGAAATCCTGCGCCGGGTCGAGCGGCGCGAGGCACAGAACCCCTTGGTTTTCTTCGAGCGGCTGTTCCGCTAGGACGCGAGTTCCCACGCCTCGCTTTACAGTGGCCGGGACGCACCCCTGGCCATTGCCGTTTTCAAGCGATCGAGTTCCAAGCAAAATCCGGCTATGGGCAATTTTTGGCCATTTTCCGCCGATACTCAGCCTGGGTCAGGGGGGCGACGGCTAAGCGCACGTTAACCCTTCCCGACAAGACTGCATGATGGTCGCTGCCGGAGCCGAGCGCTTCGGGGGGAGCGCCGGTGAGACAGCGTAATTCGGGGATGATTGCAGTGACGGTTGGCGCGTGGCGCGAACTCCCTCTCGTTCTGTCTCTGCTGCGCGCCGGCGTCCGACTGGGCGTCGCCGGTTTCATCCTGCTGGGCGCCAATAATTCGCTGCAAAATGCCGTCGCCGAAGGCGACACCCGCACGCTCTCATTCCATCACGTCCATACCGGCGAAGACATCACCGTCACCTTCAAGCGCAACGGCCGCTACGACGAGGCCGCGCTGAAGAAGCTCGATTGGTTCATGCGCGACTGGCGCAAGGAACAAGAAACCCACATGGATCCGCATTTGTTCGATCTGTTGTGGGAGGTCAATCGTGACGTCGGCGGCACCGAGCCGATCCAGGTGATCTGCGGTTACCGATCGCCGGGGACCAATTCCATGCTGCGCGCGCGGTCGAGCGGCGTCGCGCAGTTCAGTCAGCACATCAACGGCAACGCCATCGATTTCTATATTCCCGGCGTACCGCTCGCCACGGTGCGTGCCGAGGGTCTCAAGCTGCAGCTCGGCGGCGTCGGATTCTATCCGACCTCGGGCTCGCCCTTCGTGCACATGGATACCGGCACCGTCCGCCACTGGCCGCGCATCGCCCGCGCGGAATTGGAAAAGATTTTCCCCCATGGGCGCACCGTGCATATTCCCGCCGACGGAAAGCCGCTGCCCGGTTATGCGCTGGCGCTGGCGGATATCGAGCGGCGTGGCAACATGCCGAACGAGCGGTCGCTGGAAGTCGCGCAGGCGGCCGGCGTGATCGCCGCCGGCCAGGAACAAGCGAAACCCAAGCGCAGCCTGCTGGCCAGGATTTTCGGTATCGGCAAGGATGAGGATGAAGACGAGGTGAGCGAACGGCCGGCACCGAAAGAGGCGAGCAAGCGGGCGCGGCCGCCCATGGCCACTGCCAGCTTAAGTCCGGCAAAGCCTGTCGCCGTCGCGCGTATCGCGGCGCGTCCAAAAACGGTCGCGGTCG
>JBOHII010000009.1:0-12800 GCA_050725955.1 Pseudolabrys sp.
GACCCACCGGCTTGTCGGGACTGCCGCCGCCCGGACCGGCGATACCGGTGATGGCGACAACGATATCGGCGCCGCCTTTGCCGAGTGCGCCGCGCGCCATGGCTTCCGCCGTCTGTTGGCTGACCGCGCCATGCTCGCGCAGAATGTTGGCCGGCACGCCCAGCATGCGCTGCTTCGCCGCGTTCGAATAAGTGACGAAGCCGTGATCGACCACATCGGACGACCCGGCAATATCGGTGAGCGCGCCCGCCACCAGGCCCCCGGTACAGGATTCGGCGGTGGCGATTTTCCAGCCGCGCGCGTGGGCCGCTTCGAGCACGGCGGTCGCGGCCGCGCGCAGTTCGGCGCTCATGTCGCACTCCAGGGCAGGCGGACGGTGGCGGTGGCATAGGCCGCGATGCCTTCGCCGCGGCCGGTGAAACCCAATTTTTCGCTGGTCGTCGCCTTCACCGCCACGCGGTCGATCGCAATGCCGGCGAGCGCCGCGATCTTGCCGCGCATCGCATCGCGCTGCGGGCCGATGCGCGGGGTCTCGCACACCAGCGTTAGATCGAGATGGGCGATGCGGCCGCCGCGCGCCTGCACGCGTTCGACGGCGAAGGCGAGAAATCGGTCGGACGAGGCGTTGCGCCACTGCGGATCGCTCGGCGGAAAATGCGCGCCGATGTCGCCGTCGGCCAACGCGCCGAGGATGGCGTCGGTCAGCGCGTGCAGCGCAACGTCGGCGTCAGAGTGGCCGATCAGCGCACGATCGTGCGCGATGCGGATGCCGCCGAGGGTAACGTGATCGCCGGGGCCGAAGGCGTGCACGTCGATGCCCGCGCCGCTGCGCACGTCGGCGAGCGCGGCGAAGGCGGCAGCTTCCGCGCGCGCGAAGTCGCCGTCCTCGGTGATCTTGATATTGCCCGGCTCGCCGGCGAATACGCTCACCTTGAGGCCGGCCCATTCGGCGAGCGCGGCGTCGTCGGTGAAGTCTTCGCGGCTCGCGGCGGCGGCGCGGCGATGCGCTTCGAGCAGAGCCGGGTAGGCGAACGCTTGCGGGGTCTGCACCAGCCGCAGCGTATTGCGGTCGAGCGTGCTGCCGACGACGTTTTCGGCATCGACGATCTTGACCGTGTCGGTGACGGCGAGCGCGGGGATCGCTGCACCGCTTCGCTTGGCCGCGGCAATCGCGCGCGACACCAGCGCCGCGCTCGCAAACGGGCGCGCCGCGTCGTGGACGAGGACGATATCGGGCTTGCGGGGGCTGAGCGCCTCGAGGCCGGCGCGCACAGAACATTGCCGGGTGGCGCCGCCGAACACCGCCGGCAGAAGATCGAGACGAACGGTTTGTTCGCGATAAACATCGGCATCTTCCGGCCGAATAACCGGCTGTACCAGGCCGACCTCGGCATGTTCTACGAACATGGACAGCGCGCGCCGCAGCAGGCTTTCGCCACCAATCGGCCGGAATTGCTTGGGCAGATCGCCGCCCGCCCGCGTCCCTTTTCCGGCAGCGACAATGACGGCTGCGACGCCTGTCATAAGCCTGTCTCCTGAATTACCGCCTGGCTTTAGCGCGTTCCTGTTGCAGCGGGAATGGATTAGCGGTTTGCATGGCCTTTAAGCATGAACAACGTTTTGCAGTGCAGCACTTGCGTCTCGTGTCAAAATGGCTAAACTCTGTGCATTGCGAGGGGCCGCCTAAATGATAGGCAGTTATTCTGTTCGCGGCAAAATCACGCAAATTGCAGGTGGTTCTCTGCGGATTGGGCCCGTGGAAGCGCCGAACCGCGTCGTTCTGGCGCCGATGTCCGGAATTACCGATGCCCCGTTCCGCCGGCTCGCGGAACGACATGGCGCGGGCCTGGTCGTTTCCGAAATGACCGCGTGCGCTGCACTGGCCGAGGGTAAGCGGGAAGCGCGTTTGCGCAGCGAGGGGCAGGGCGTCGCCATTCACGTCGTGCAGCTCGCCGGCTGCGAGGCGCATTGGATGGCGGAAGGCGCCCGCATTGCGCAGGCGCAAGGCGCCGACATCATCGATATTAATATGGGCTGCCCCTCCAAGCAGGTCACCAATGGTGCGGCCGGGTCCGCTTTGATGCGCGACCTCAATCACGCACTCACGCTGATCGAAGCCACGGTCGGCGCCGTCGGCGTGCCGGTCACGCTGAAAATGCGGCTGGGTTGGGATCATGCCACCGTCAATGCGCCTGAGCTCGCGCGCCGAGCGGAAGCCGCCGGCATCCGCATGATTACCGTGCATGGCCGCACCCGTTGCCAGTTCTACGACGGAAACGCCGATTGGTCGGCGGTGCGCGCGGTGAAGCAGGCTGTTTCGATCCCGGTGGTGGTCAATGGCGATATTCGCTCCTTCGACGATGCCGTGAACGCGCTCGCCGCGTCCAGCGCCGACGCGGTGATGATCGGCCGCGCCGCGCAAGGGCGTCCATGGTTCCCCGGCCAGGTGGCGAGCTATCTCGCGACCGGCAAGCGCGAGTGCGCGCCACCGCTCACCGAGCAATTCACGCTGATCGATGAGCTTTACGACGAGATGCTCGCGCACCATGGGTTGGCGATCGGCCGCCGGCATGCGCGCAAGCATCTGGCCTGGGCGCTGGATGCCGCGGCCGCGACCGCCGGCGTGTCGGTCGATCTGCTGAAGAACCATCGCGCCCGCGTGCTGACGGCCGAGGAGCCGGCGCAAGCGCGCCGGTTGCTTGCCGACGCTTTCGATGCCTTCGCCTGGAGAGCTGCCGCATGAGCCGCGCGCACGCCGTCTCCGCCACTGTCAATTCGCCAGCCGACGCGGTGCTGCACGCGCTCCCGCTTCCAGTGATCATGGTATCGCCGGACGGCAGGATAGCCGATGCCAACGTCGCCGCCGAGCAATTCTTCGAGGCCTCTATCCCGGTGCTGCGCCGGCACATGCTGCGCGACCTGGTGCCTTTCGGCTCGCCCTTGCTCGCGCTGATCGAGCAGGTGCGCCAACGCGGCGCGGCGGTAAACGAATACAAGGTGGATCTCGCGACGCCGCGCAATCCGGGCGAACGACTGGTCGATCTGCATGTGGCGCCGCTGCCGGAATATGCGGACCACGTCGTGGTGATGCTGCAAGAGCGCACGATCGCCGATAAAATGGACCGCCAGCTCACCCATCGCGGCGCGGCGCGATCGGTCATCGCGCTCGCCGCCATGCTCGCGCACGAGATCAAGAACCCGCTGTCGGGCATCCGCGGCGCCGCGCAGTTGATCGAACAGTCGGCCGGCGACGACGACCGCTCGCTCACCAAGCTGATTTGCGACGAGACCGACCGCATCGTGAAGCTGGTCGATCGCATGGAGGTGTTTGCCGACGAGCGGCCGGTCGAACGCGAGCCGGTCAATATTCATGTGGTGCTCGACCACGTGAAGCGCCTGGCGCAGACCGGCTTTGCCCGTCACATCAAATTCGCCGAAGAATACGACCCCTCGCTGCCGCCCGTCCTCGCCAATCGCGACCAGCTCGTTCAGGTCTTCCTCAATCTGGTGAAAAACGCTTCCGAAGCAATCGGCGAGGGAGCCATCGACGGCGAAATTCAGCTCAGCACTGCGTTTCGCCCCGGCGTACGCCTGGCGGTACCAGGCAGCAAGGCGCGCGTGTCGCTGCCACTCGAATTTTGCGTGAAAGACAACGGGCAGGGTGTTCCGGAAGACCTCATGCAGCATTTGTTCGATCCCTTCGTCACCACCAAGCAAAGCGGGAGCGGGCTTGGGCTGGCCCTTGTGGCCAAGATCGTCGGCGATCACGGCGGCATCATCGAATGTGAATCGCAGCCGCGGCGAACGATCTTCCGCGTGTTGATGCCGATTTATAGCGGCGATGGCGCGTCGCCCACATTGAGCCCGTGAGGTAGCATTATGCCGACGGGAAGCATTTTAGTTGCCGATGACGACGCTGCGATCCGCACCGTCCTCAATCAGGCCCTTTCGCGCGCCGGCTACGAGGTCCGCTCGACCGGCACCGCCGCCACGCTTTGGCGCTGGATCAGCCAGGGCGACGGCGATCTCGTCATTACCGACGTCGTCATGCCTGACGAGAATGCCTTCGACCTGATTCCGCGCATTCGCAAGGCGCGTCCTGAACTGCCGATCATCGTCATGAGCGCGCAAAATACCTTCATGACCGCAATCCGCGCGTCCGAGCGTGGCGCCTACGAATATCTGCCGAAACCTTTCGATCTCAAAGAACTCATCGCCATTGTCGGGCGCGCGCTTTCAGAGCCGAAAGAAAAACGGCCGGCGAGCGCCAAGAGCGAGGAGTTCGACAGCATTCCGTTAGTCGGCCGCTCGCCCGCGATGCAGGAAATATATCGCGTGTTAGCCCGGCTGATGCAAACCGATCTGACGGTGATGATCACCGGCGAATCCGGGACCGGCAAGGAACTGGTCGCGCGCGCGCTGCACGACTACGGCAAGCGCCGAACGGGAACATTCGTCGCCATCAACATGGCGGCGATCCCGCGCGACCTGATCGAGTCCGAATTGTTCGGGCACGAGAAAGGCGCATTCACCGGCGCTAACACCCGCAGCGCCGGCCGCTTCGAACAGGCCGAAGGCGGCACGCTGTTCCTCGATGAAATCGGCGACATGCCGATGGAAGCGCAGACCCGCCTGCTCCGCGTTCTGCAACAGGGTGAATACACGACAGTCGGTGGACGCACGCCGATCAAAAGCGACGTGCGCATCGTTGCCGCGTCCAACAAGGAGTTGCGACTCCTGATCCAGCAAGGCCTATTCCGCGAAGATTTGTTCTTCCGCCTCAACGTCGTGCCGCTGCGGCTTCCACCACTCAGGGAACGCATCGAGGATGTGCCCGACCTGATCCGGCATTTCTTTGCGCAGGCCCAGCGCGAGGGGCTGCCACCGAAACAGGTCGACCAGGCCGGCCTCGATCGTCTCAAGCGCCACCGTTGGCCTGGCAATGTGCGCGAACTGGAAAATCTGGCGCGCCGGCTGGCGGCGCTCTATCCGCAGGAGACCATCACCTCGGCGGTGATCGAGGCGGAATTGGCGCAACCTGCTATGCCGATCAACAGCGACGAACCGCGCGCGGACGAAACGCTTAGCGCGGCGGTCGAGCGTCACCTGTCGGCGTATTTCTCCGGCTTCGCCGACGGCCTGCCGCCGGCAGGTCTCTATCACCGGGTGTTGCGCGAGATTGAATATCCGCTGCTGACAGCCGCGCTCGCCGCGACGCGTGGCAACCAGATCCGCGCCGCCGACCTGTTGGGGGTCAACCGCAATACCCTGCGGAAGAAAATCCGCGATCTCGATATTCAGGTCTTTCGCAGCGGCAACTAACGCTTTTGCCTGAAAAAGCCGCCTTTAGACGCAGTCCAGAACCAAAATCGGCGGCTGGCAAGTTTTGGGCTGGTCCCAATTCGTCCAATCTGTTGCCGTAGGGTCGCGTTTTTGTCGCAATTGGGCAACATTGTTGTATAAAAGCATCATTGCTGAGACGGCAATTGTCCTCTTGGCCGGTGTCTCTTTGGGGCGTGCGCCTGCCTCGTCATCCGCGTACGGGGGTCCATGAGCGTAGAACAAGCTGCCAGCACCGAGACGGCGCTTGTCGCTCCCGCTTCCAAGCGGGCGGAAACCAGGTTACTGGGGCCGATCGCGGTCGGCCTCGCCCTGCTGTCCGCATTTGTCACCTTCATCGTCCTCGCCGATCTCACACCGATTTCGCCCACCCACTACGTGGTCGTCACGCTGCTCTTGGTGAACGCGGCCACGGTGCTGCTGCTGCTCGGCGTGATCGTGCGCGAAGTATGGCAGATGGTGCAGGCCCGCCGTAGCGGGCGGGCTGGCGCCCGGCTGCATGTGCGCATCGTCGGATTGTTTTCGATCATCGCCGCCGCACCGGCGATCCTTGTGGCGGTCGTCGCCAGCGTTACGCTTGACCGCGGCCTCGACCGGTTGTTCTCGACCCGCACGCGCGCGGCCATCGAAAACTCGTTGGTCGTGGCGGAGGCCTATCTGCGCGATCAGGCGCAGACCGCGCGCTCCGATATCCTGTTGATGGCCACCGATATCGCGCGTTCGAAGCCGGTGTTCGACCAGGATCCCGACAATCTGCGGCAATATCTGACCTTCCAGGCTTCCGTGCGCGGGCTGGCGGCGGCGATCGTCATCGACAAAGACCTGCACGCCGTGGCCCGCGCCGATCTCAAGGTCAACCAGACCTTCGCCTTGCCGCCGCGCGAAGCGCTGACGCATATCGGCGAAAACGAGCCGCAAATCGTCCTGTTGCCGGACACCAACTACGTCGCCGCGGTCGTCAAATTGCACAATTACGACGACGAGTATCTTTACATGGCCCGGCTGCTCGACCCGCGCGTCGTTCCGCAATTGCAAGCGACGCGGGCGAGCGTGACCGAATATGCCGCGATCGAGGCGCGCCGCGTCGGCGTACAGATTGCGTTCGCGTTGATGTACACCATCATCGCGCTGACCGTCCTGTTAGCCGCGGTCTGGATCGGATTGAACTTCGCCAAAAGCCTGGTGGCGCCGATCCGGCGCTTGATCGGTGCCGCCAACGTCGTATCGACTGGCAATCTGCATGTACGCGTTCCTGTTTATCAGTCCGAAGGCGACCTCGCACAGCTCGGCGAGACGTTCAACCGTATGACGCAGGAACTGCGCACGCAGCGCGACGACATCATGCGCGCGCGCGACCTCATCGACAGCCGGCGCCGGTTCACCGAAGCGGTGCTCGCCGGCGCCAGCGCGGGGGTGATCGGCGTCGATGGCGCAGGCTGTGTGAGCATCCTCAACCGTTCTGCGGAGAAACTGATCGGCCGCACGGAAAGCGAGACGCTCGGCCGCCCCTTGACGGAGGTGTTTCCAGAACTCGCCGATTTCATGGCCGCGGCCGGCTCAGGCGCGCGCACCCAGGACCAGGTAACGATCACCCGCAACGGCCGTGAGCGCAATCTGTCGGTACGCATCACCAGCGAGCAATCCGGCGAAGCGAGCCGCGGCTATGTGGTGACGCTCGACGACATCACCGAATTGGTCGCAGCGCAACGCACCTCGGCCTGGGCGGACGTGGCGCGCCGCATCGCCCATGAGATCAAGAACCCACTCACCCCCATCCAATTGTCGGCCGAACGACTGCGCCGTAAATACGGCAATCAGATCGGCGCCGACCGCGCGGTGTTCGAGCAATGCACCGATACCATCGTGCGCCAGGTCGACGACATTCGGCGCATGGTCGACGAGTTCTCGCGTTTCGCGCGCATGCCCAAGCCGGTGATCGCCGCCGAGGACATGGCCGACACCATTCGGCAGGCCGTGTTCCTCATGCGCGTCGCCCATCCGGACATCGACATCGAGAGTGAGCTTGCCGAGGATCCGATGCCGGCGCAATTTGACCGGCGCCTGATTTCGCAGGCGCTCACCAATCTGATCAAGAACGCAACCGAAGCAATCGCCGCAGTGCCGCCAGCCGAACTCGGCAGGGGCTCGATCCGCGTATTTGCCGCACGCGAGGACGCCGATATCGTCATCGACGTCGTCGATAACGGCGTCGGATTGCCGAAGGAAAACCGCAGCCGGCTGCTCGAGCCGTACGTCACCACGCGCGAAAAGGGTACCGGGCTGGGCTTGGCCATCGTCGGCCGCATCGTCGAGGATCACGGCGGCAGCATCGAGTTGCAGGACGCGAGCGGCAAGATTCCCGGCCAGCGGGGCGCCTGGGTACGGTTGCGGTTCGCAGCCGCCAGCCATGCGGCAGCCGCCGAGCCTGAAAAACAAAACAGCGTAAACGGGTAGTGCCATGGCCGCAGATATTTTGATTGTCGACGATGAGGCCGATATCCGCGAGCTGGTAGCCGGGATTCTGCAGGACGAAGGCTACGACGCGCGCACCGCGCGCAACAGCGACGAGGCGCTCGCCGCCGTTTTGGCGCGTAAACCGAGCCTGGTGTTCCTCGATATCTGGCTGCAGGGCAGCAAACTCGACGGACTGCAATTGCTCGACATCATCAAGCACGATCATCCCGAGGTGCCGCTGGTGATGATCTCCGGCCACGGCAATATCGAAACCGCCGTCGCCGCCATCAAACTGGGCGCCTATGATTTCATCGAGAAGCCGTTCAAGGCCGACCGGCTGGTGCTGGTGGCCGAGCGCGCGCTGGAAACTTTTCGGCTCAAACGCGAGGTCAGGCAGCTTAAGCAACTGGCGCCGTTGCCGGCCACGCTAGTGGGCCGCTCGGCAGCAATCGTGCAATTGCGTCAGACCATCGACCGGGTGGCGCCGACCAACAGCCGGATTCTCGTTGTCGGCCCGTCGGGTTCGGGCAAGGAATTGACCGCGCGTACCATCCATCTGTCGTCAGCCCGCGCCAACGGCCCGTTCATCGTCATAAATGCCGCCGCCATCACGCCTGAGCGCATGGAAATCGAACTGTTCGGCGTCGACCGCTCCAACGGTTCGGAAGAACGCAAGCCGGGCGCATTGGAAGAGGCGCACAGCGGCACGCTGTTCATCGACGACGTCGCCGAACTGCCGCGCGAAACACAAAACAAGATCCTGCGCGTGCTGGTCGACCAGACCTTCCAGCGGGTCGGAGGAAGCAGCAAGGTCGCGGTCGATGTGCGGATCGTGTCGTCGACCACGCGCAATCTCGAAACCGAGATCACGGACGGGAAATTCCGCGAGGACCTCTACCACCGATTGTCGGTGGTGCCGATCCGGGTGCCGCCCTTGGCCGAACGGCGCGAGGACATTCCCGATCTGGTGGAATATTTCATGGACCAAATTTCGCAGGCGACCGGGTTACCGAAACGCCGCATCGGCGACGACGCCATGGCTGTGCTGCAATCGCATAACTGGCCGGGCAATGTGCGCCAGCTGCGCAACAACATCGAACGCCTGCTGATTCTGGCGGGCGGGGACCCCGATGCCGTGCTCGACGCCAGCATGCTGCCGCCCGACGTCGGCTCCATGGTGCCGACCATGCCCAACGGCAATGGCGGCGAGCATCTGATGGGGCTGCCATTGCGCGATGCGCGCGAAGTGTTCGAGCGCGAATATCTGGTGGCGCAGATCAGCCGCTTCGGCGGCAATATCTCGCGCACCGCCGAATTTGTCGGCATGGAGCGCTCGGCACTGCACCGTAAGCTCAAGGCGTTGGGGATCGGATAGCGCGTGATCCCGAAGTGGGAACCGGTTTTCGGATAAGACACGCGTAAGGAATAACCCCTCCATGTCCCGCATAGCCTACGTCAATGGTCGCTACCTGCCGCACGCGCACGCCGTGGTCTCGATCGACGACCGCGGCTATCAATTCGCCGACGGCGCCTACGAAGTGTGCGAGGTTCGGGGAGGGCGCCTGGTCGACGAGCGCCGCCACATGGCGCGGCTCGAACGCTCGCTCGGCGAGTTGCGCATCGCGCGCCCGATGTCTCCCGCGGCGCTTTCGGTAGTGCTTCGAGAGACCGTGCGACGCAACCGAGTGCATGACGGTATCGTCTATGTGCAAATCACCCGCGGCGTCGCGCGGCGCGATTTTGCATTTCCGCGATTGGATACGAAGGGCTCGGTGGTGGTAACCGCGCGTAGCAACGATCTCGCGCGGCTCGAGCAACTGGCAGCCGAGGGCATTGCCGTGGTCACCGTGCCCGACATTCGCTGGAACCGCGTCGATATCAAATCAATCTCCTTGCTGCCGAATGTGCTTGCCAAGCAGGCCGCACGCGAACGTGGGGCGCGCGAAGCCTGGCTGGTCGACGCGCAGGGCTGTGTCACCGAAGGTGCTTCGTCGAATGCCTGGATCGTCAGCCGCGATGGCAAACTGATCACCCACCCTCTCGGCTACGACATCCTGCCGGGCATTACGCGATCCGTCGTGGTCGATATGCTCAAGGCGCAAGGTCTAGCATTTGAGGAGCGGGCGTTTTCGGTCGACGAAGCCTATGCGGCGCGGGAAGCCTTTGTCACCTCGACCAGCCAGATCGTGCTTCCGGTGGTTAGCATCGACGGCCGCCCGGTCGGCAATGGCGCGCCGGGCCTAGTCGCTACAGCTTTGCGCCGCGACTTCCATCGGTACGCCGAGTTTGCCTGAACTTCCGGCGCCAAGGGCCTCCGGAACCGGATCGTCACAAGTCCCATCCCCGGACTATCGCGGCGGCTAAATCGGCGCGCGAGCAGCATAAATATCAACTATTTCAGCGGTTTGGTGGGGCTGGCGTGAACTTCTGCTTGCGCCGGGACGGCGCCTGCCATCTAATAGCGACCTCCTGGGCCTGGCACCGCTTTTGCGTGGGGCAGAGCGGCACATGCGGCGGAACGCGCATGGCGAGGACTCGGGCAACGAAGGTCTCGCGCAGCAGTCGCGGGCAAAAAATGGAACACGGCCATGGCAGCCGATCGTGCGCAAAATCTGCAAGACACATTTCTCAATCACGTCCGCAAGGCAAAAATCCCGCTCACCATTTTTTTGGTCAATGGGGTAAAGTTGCAGGGCGTGGTCACCTGGTTCGACAACTTCTGCGTTTTGTTGCGGCGAGACGGACATTCCCAACTTGTCTACAAACACGCGATTTCGACCATAATGCCCGGTCACCCGATCCAGTTGTTCGAAGGCGGCGAAGAGCCGCCGGCTGGGGACAAGGCCTAGTTGGAACAACGCCAACGCGACAAACGCGCCGATCACCTGAGCCCAACGACAACGGGCCCAGAGACTGGCCGCGCCATCGTCATCGAGCCATGGCTCAAGCGTGCCGGTAAAGGCGAGGGCGCCCGCGCACTGGCGGATGCGCGCACGCCCGAGGCTCGCCTTGACGAAGCCGCGGGGCTTGCGCGCGCCATCGATCTCAATGTGGTGCAGGCCGGTTTGGTAACGCTCAACCAGGTGCGGCCGGCGACCTATATCGGGACCGGCAAAGTCGACGAATTTGCCGGGCTGGTCAAAAGCCTCGATGCCTCTGTGGTGGTGATGGACTGCCCGGTCTCGCCGGTGCAGCAGCGCAATCTGGAAAAGGCCTGGGGCGCCAAGGTCATCGACCGCACCGGGCTTATCTTGGAAATCTTCGGCCGGCGCGCTCGCACGCGCGAAGGTGCGCTGCAGGTCGAGCTCGCTCATCTCACATACCAAAAGAGCAGGCTGGTTCGCTCTTGGACCCATCTCGAACGCCAGCGCGGCGGCTTCGGCTTTCTCGGCGGGCCGGGCGAGACGCAGTTGGAAGCGGACCGCCGCGTGATCGAGGATCGCATTCGCCGCATCGAGGGCGAACTCGAAAAAGTCAAACGTACCCGCCAACTGCATCGCAACGCGCGCAAGCGTGTGCCGTATCCGATCGTGGCGCTGGTCGGCTACACCAACGCGGGCAAATCGACGCTGTTCAACCGCATGACGGCGGCGAGCGTGCTGTCGGCCGACCTGTTGTTTGCCACGCTCGACCCGACGCTGCGAGCGGTCGCGCTGCCGCACGGCAACCGCATTATCCTGTCCGACACCGTCGGTTTCATTTCCGATTTGCCGACGATGCTGGTGGCGGCGTTCCGCGCCACGTTGGAGGAGGTGATCGAGGCCGACGTGATCCTGCATGTGCGCGACATGGCGCACGACGATGCCGCCGCCCAGTCGCGCGACGTCGAAAAAGTCTTGGGCGAGCTTGGCATTGCCGCGACCGATCCGCGGATGATCGAAGTGTGGAACAAGATCGATCGCCTCGACACGGACGCGCGGGCGCGCCTGTTCAATTTGGCCGAAAGGCAACCGGACACGCGCCGGCCTATTCCGCTATCCGCCTTGAGCGGGGATGGTATCGATCGCCTGGTTGGCGCGATCGAGGCGAGGCTCGGCGAAAAGCGGCAGACGCTGGAGTTGTCGATCGATCCGGCCGACGGCGCAGGCCTCAGTTGGCTCTATCGCCATTCCGAGGTGCTATCGAAAGGCATGCGCGACGACGGCAGGCTGGCGGTGACCGTCCGCGCCGACGCCGACAAGGCTGCGCAGGTGAGGGCGAAGTTCGAAATATCGCCCAATTAGGCCTTTTCAGCCGCTTTGGCTGCGTCCCATAGCGCATCCATTTCGGCCAATGTAGCGTCTTTCGGCGTTTTCCCGCGGGCGGCGAGGGCGCGTTCGATGGCGGCAAAACGCCGCTCGAATTTCAAGTTGGTCTGCCGCAGCACGCCCTCCGGATCGGCGCCCAGGTGGCGGGCCAGGTTGACCACCGCGAACAAAAGATCGCCTACCTCGGCGGCCGCTTTTTCTGCGCAATCCAGCTCGGCTTCGATTTCGTCGGCTTCCTCACGAATTTTAGCGAGAACGGCGCGCGGGTCATTCCAGTCGAAGCCAACGCGGCCGGCCTTGTCCTGCAGCTTTAATGCACGCGTCAGCGCGGGCAGGGCGAGCGGCACTCCAGCGAGCGCGCCGTTTGGCGCGGCCTCGCCTTTTTCCGCCCGTTCCTCGGCCTTGATCCGCTCCCACAATCCCGCGACTGCCTCGGCAGTGTGTCCATCGGCATCGGCGAAGACGTGGGGATGCCGACGCACCATCTTGGCGGTGATATCGGTTACGACATCGCCGAAATCGAAGGCGCCTTGCTCCTCGGCCATGCGGGCGTGAAACGCGACCTGGAGCAGCAGGTCGCCCAGCTCATCCTTGAGGTCGCCGAGGTCGCCGCGGGCGATGGCGTCGGCCACCTCATAGGCTTCCTCCAGCGTATAAGGTGCGATCGACGCGAAATCCTGTTCGAGGTCCCACGGACAGCCGGTGCCGGGCGTCCTGAGCGCCGCCATGATCTCAAGCAGGCGGGAGATGTCCTTGGAT
>JBOHII010000010.1:0-3309 GCA_050725955.1 Pseudolabrys sp.
CTCGATGCCGGCCTGATTGATCAAGGCGAGCCGGCGTGGCGAACCGGAAGCGAGCACGAATTTGGGCCGGCCGATCATGGCTGTTGCGTCGCGGGAGGAGCCAAAAGGTGAGAACAAGAGCAGCGAGGCGGCTTCAGGCTGGGCATTGCGTGTCACTAGCGGAAGACGGCGCTTTTAACAACTGAGCCGCCATTATCGCCGGTTTTCAGGTCTGCCAAGGGCAATAATTCCCGATGCCAAGCCGCCCACGGCCCAGGCTGCAAGCTTGCGAAAAGCCGCCACAAGTCGATCAATTGCGGCAAGCTAACTGTGGCGATTCGCGCCGAAAATGTAATCGCGGCGCGCCGGCAAAGATTGGCAGGGCGTAGTTGGGCGGATCGCCTGCGGCTGCGGAACGAACGGCACCTCGCCGCGCGGACGCCGGCCCACGATGGTTCTGTGTAGGCGGTAAATATTCATTCATGAATTGGGGCCACAATCGCATTTAACGCTATGTTTATTAATTTTGCCGCAGGCAACTTGAAGCGGGGGCCCTGCTATGCGTCGCATTCTCGTCATCGACGATAAACCGTATGTCAGGGCGACCATCCTTTCGGTGCTTCGGCCGGCGGGTTTTGATGTTGTCGCCGTCGATGACGGCAAAATTGGTTTGCGGAAGTTTGACGAATCCACCTTCGATTTGGCGATTGTCGACCTTTATATGCCGGGGGTCGATGGCGTCCAAGTCATTAAGGAATTGCGTAAGCGCGCTCCCGATTTTCCCATCGTTGCAATGTCGGGCGTGCTGCTTGGCCCTTCGCGACGCACCGCACTGGACATAATCCCCATCGTTCCCGGCCTGACCGAGATTATATGTCTGAAAAAGCCGTTTCGATCGCACGAGCTTTTATCGGCGGTTGAAAGCGCTCTGGCCCCTGTGGCGCCGGCGCCATCCGCCTAGCGCGCGGGCAGGACTTTAAGCTTCCGCATCATTCGTTACCGGCAGGCCTGCCGCCGAAGCGATCCCGTATCCGCGCCATCAGCTCGTCGCGCACCGTGCGATAGGCATCGAGCCGCTGCTCGCGGCCACCCTCGATAGAGGTCGGATCGACGGTCGGCCAGTATTCGACTTGCGCCGCGTTGGTGCGGGTCAGTTCCAGCGCCTTGTGATGCGCGGGCGGTGACAGCGTCACGATCAGATCGAAATTGAGCCCTTCCAAGTCTTCGAGTTCCTCGAAGGTAGCCGGCTTGTGGCGCGAGATGTCGATGCCGATCTCCTCCATGGCGGCGACGGCGAACGGATCGACTTCGCCTTGGCGCACGCCCGCCGAACTGACATAGACGGTTTTGCCGAACAGTTGCTGGAACAGGCCGGCCGCCATCGGCGAGCGCACCGCGTTCAAGCCGCAGGCGAACAGCACCGCCTGGGGGCGCGCGGAACGCTCGGGCGCAGCCAAAATCCTATCCCTTCCAGTGCAGCACGCAGATCAAGGTGAACAACCGGCGCGCGGTGTCGAGATCGACCGTCACCTTATCCTTGAGCCGCTCCATCAATATATTCGAGCCGTCGTTGTGGATGCCGCGCCGGCCCATGTCGATGGCCTCGATCTTGTCGGGTGTCGCGGTGCGGATCGCCTGATAATAACTGTCGCAAATGATGTAGTAGTCCTTGACGATCCGCCGCAGCGGGGTGAGCGAAAACAGATGCGCCATTACCGGCGTCCCGTCCTCCTGGCGGATGTCGAACACCAGGCGGCTGCCGTTGATCGACAGATGCAGCGCGTAGGGACCGCCCGCGTGGCCGACCGGCGCGAAGGTGTTCTGCTCGAGCAAATCGTAGATCGCCACCTCGCGCTCGTGCTCGACGTCCTCGTTGGAGCGGCCGATCGATTCCTCGTCGAGGGTGACCGAGACCAGCCGCCGCTTGCCGCCGGCGGGCGTTGACTTCGCCGCACTCATGACCGGTTGAGGCGGATTGAGACCGAACGCGCGTGCGCCGCGAGGCCTTCGGCCTCGCCAAGCGCGACCGCGGCGGGGCCGAGCGCGCGCAGCTGCTCGGGGCCGCATTTGAGCAGTGACGTGCGCTTCATGAAATCAAGCACACCCAAGCCGGACGAAAAGCGCGCCGAGCGCGCGGTCGGCAGCACGTGGTTGGAGCCGGCGACGTAGTCGCCGATCGCCTCCGGCGTGTACGCGCCGATGAAGATGGCGCCGGCATTGCGGATTTTCGCCGCCAGCGCTTCGGCGTCGGCGGCGGCGATCTCGACATGCTCGGCCGCCAGCCGGTTGGCGAGCGCGATGGCATCGGCGAGCTTCGGCACCGTGATGATCGCACCGTAATCGCGCCACGACGCGCCGGCCACGGCCGCGCGCGGCAGCGTCTTAAGTTGCGCGTCCACCGCCTTCGCGACGTTATCGGCGAGCACGGCATCGTCGGTGATGAGGATCGACTGCGCGCTGGCGTCATGCTCGGCCTGCGCCAAAAGATCGGCGGCGATCCAATCGGCGTTGCCGGTCTTGTCGGCGAGGATCAACACCTCGGAAGGTCCGGCGATCATGTCGATGCCGACTTGGCCGAATACTTGGCGCTTGGCCGCCGCCACATAGGCGTTGCCGGGCCCGACGATCTTGGCGACCGGTTTGATCGTCTCCGTGCCGTAAGCAAGCGCCGCCACCGCCTGCGCGCCGCCGACGCGATAGATCTCGTCGACGCCGGCAAGCTTGGCCGCCGCCAATACCAGGGGCGAAAGTTTGCCGTCCGGCGCCGGCACCACCATGACGAGGCGCGCGCAGCCGGCGACTTTGGCCGGAACCGCATTCATCAAGACGGACGAAGGATAGGCCGCCGTGCCGCCCGGCACGTAGAGCCCAACCGCCTCAATCGCCGTCCATTTGGCGCCCAGCTCGACGCCGAGCGGATCGGTGAAGCGTTCGTCCTTCGGCTTCTGCCGAACGTGATAGGCCTCGATCCGATCGCGCGCGAGCTTGAGCGCATCGAGCGCTTGGCGGCCGCAAGTTTTGGCCGCCGCCTCGATCTCGCTGGCGGCGACGCGCATGCCGATCTTGGTTAGATCGACGCGATCGAACTCAAGCGTAAGCTGCAACAGCGCGCGGTCGCCATAGGCCTTCACCTCGGCGATGATGTTGCGCACGCTGTTTTCGACGTCCTGCGACGCCTCGCGTTTGACGCCCAAAAAGGCCTGAAAACGCCGGTCGAAGTCGGGATCGCGCTGGTCGAGACGAATGGGCATGGCCGCTTTCCAGGCCGCGGGCGGCCGCAACCGCCCCGGACCCTCAGGTCAATGGCGTGCGGTCGGCTGTCCGTCAACC
>JBOHII010000011.1:0-3137 GCA_050725955.1 Pseudolabrys sp.
GTGCGTACCTCATCGATGCTCATCAGCTGGCTGTAACCAACGACATCGGCCGCGAGGATGGCGGCCAAGCGCCGGGCGACACGTGCCTCGGCCATAAAGACTACCCCAATGCGCCCTTCTAGCGGCCTGAGTTTATGGTCCCCGCTAGGGTGTGTCTATCGAAGCAAGAAACCCCTTAGCAACGCGCCATTTGACGGCGGCGGAAAGACGTTCCGGGTCAAAGCACTAAATCGCTACGCGATAGTTGGCTGCTGCGAGCGGCACATCGGCGAGCACGGTAACCTGCGGAGGGGAGATCGTCGATAGCGGATGAGATGACCTGTCTTGAAGATCGAGGTGTCGTCAACCTCATCCAAGACAGGAGTCGCTTATGAGTACGGATACCGTCAGCCCGTTGCGCCAGCGCATGATCGAGGACATGAACGCGCGCAGGCTCTGCGCGGGCACGCAGAGAGGCCACATTCACAGCTGCAAGCGGTTCGCCGCGTTTCTCAAGAGGTCCCCCGACACGGCTACGGCCGAAGACATCCGCCGGTTCCAATTGCACCTTTCCGAGACCGGTGTGAGCATCTGCAATCGCAACCGCATCATGACCGGGCTGCGGTTCTTGTTCCGCGTGACGTTGCGACGACTGGATTTGGCCGCCGACATCTATCACATCCGTGAGCCGCAAAAGATTCCGCTGGTGATGAGCCCCGACGAGACGCGGCGTCTGCTGGCCGTCGCCACGAGTCTCAAGGTCCGCGTGCTGCTTGGTCTCGGCTATGGCTGCGGATTGCGTGCCGGCGAGGTGGTCCGGCTGAAGGTCAAGCATATCGACAGCGCACAGAAGATCATTCGGGTCGAGCAGTCCAAGGGCCGCAAGGACCGCAATGTCATGCTGTCACCCGAGACCCTCGATCTGTTGCGCCAATGGTGGAAGGCGCGCCCACCGGGTTACGATGCCACAACGCCGCTTCAGGAACGCTGGGTATTTCCTGGCCGCAAGCCCGGCAAGCCGATGACGACCCGCCAGTTAAGCCGCCTATTCCATGAGGCGGCGGACGCGGCCGGGATCAAGAAGGCCGTGACGCTGCACGCGCTGCGCCACAGCTTCGCGACTCATCTGCTCGAGCGCGGCACCGATATCAGAATCATCCAGGCGCTTCTGGGTCACGACAAATTAGACACGACGGCGCGCTACACGCGCGTCGCCACCGGCATGATCGCCGGCATTGAGAGCCCACTCGACCTGCTGTCGCGGCCTCGCAACAAGCCCAGGAGAAGCAGGAAAGACCCGCCGCCGGCGTAGCCGCCCGCGGCCATGTCCCGTACAACGCTGGAGGTCGCGGATATTTTTCGCGACCACGGGGCGGCGTGGCGTCACGCCAATGCCGGGCACGTCAGCCTCGATCAGTTGAAGGTGATGTCGGCCATCGAGCGCTGCCGCACGGCAGCCCTCGGCGGCCACGTCGCGCGTTGCGAGGACTGCGCCCACACCGTCATCGCCTACAACAGCTGTCGCAACCGGCATTGCCCCAAGTGTCAGGCCGCCGCCGCCAAGGAATGGCTCGCCGAGCGTGAGGCCGAGCTGCTGCCTGTCGGCTACTTCCACGTCGTGTTCACGCTGCCGGCGGCCATCGCCGACATCGCCTACCAGAACAAGGCCGTGATCTACGATCTCTTGTTCAAGGCGGCGGCGGAGACCACACTCACGATCGCGGCCGATCCCAAGCATCTTGGCGCCAAGATCGGCATCACCGCCGTCCTGCACACCTGGGGCTCGGCGCTCACCCACCATCCGCATCTGCACATGATCGTGCCGGGTGGCGGCCTGTCCGACGACGGCGCGCGATGGATCGCTTGCCGGCCAACCTTCTTTCTCCCCGTTCGCGTGCTCTCGCGCCTGTTCCGCCGGCTTTTCCTCAAGATGCTCGCGGTGACCCACGAGGCCGGCCGCCTCAACTTCTTCAGCCACCACGCCGCACTCGCCGACACCACAGCATTCGCCGCCTTCCTCGCGCCGCTGCGCAAGTCCGAGTGGGTGGTCTATGCCAAGAAGCCGTTCGGCGGGCCGCAGGCCGTGCTCGCCTACCTGTCGCGCTACACCCACCGCGTCGCCATCTCCAACAGCCGATTGATTGCATGCGACCAGAACGGCGTCACCTTCAAGTGGAAGGATTACCGGATCGAGGGGCCAGGCCGCTACAAGACAATGACGCTGCCAACCAACGAGTTCATCCGCCGCTTCCTGATCCACGTGCTGCCCAAGGGCTTCCATCGCATCCGACACTATGGGCTTCTTGCCAACGGAACCCGAGCCGCAAACATTGCGAACTCGCGCGAGCTGCTCGCCGTGCCGTCTCGCCCAAAACAACCCGAGACGCCCAAAGCCGCGCTCGACGAACCGCGCGTGCTGCCGCGTCCATGCCCGTGCTGCGGCGGCCGAATGATCATCATCGAGACCTTCACGCGCGGCTGCGAGCCGACGCACCGCCCCACACCGGCGCCGACGGCGATCAGGATCGATACCTCATGACGCCGTCACCGCTGCCCGACAACCGTCCCGACACTCACTATTCTTGCCGGCTCGCCGTCGGTAGCGCCAAAGCTCGCGTCAACCCGCTCGATTCGCAGCCGATCACACCGCCAATCTTGTTACCTAAAGTGCAGTTTGCTCTTTCACCGCCGCATCCTCACCCAACTTGTCCGCTAAGCCGATCGCCGCGACCGCTCCGGTCCAACCTCCTCAAGCCTGACCCCGCGGCTAAATCCCCATAGCGCCCGCCGCACCGCCGCTGCACCACCGACCGCGATTTCCTGCCTTGGCGCTTTTCGGACGCCGGCCGCATCAGCGCGTCGAAAGGCTCGTCATTGCCGGCGTCCGAAAACCTGCACATTTGCTGCCGTGAGCAAGTGCAACAATCTGCGAGTGCAGTAGCCGGGCCTACTCGATCACCTCATTGGCGCGCAGAAGGACCGAGGTGGGCACGTCGAGGCCAAGCGCCTTCGCAGCCTTGAGGTTGAGGACAAATTCGAATTTCGTCGCCACCTGCACCGGCAGGTCGGAGGGTTTTTGCCTTGAGGATGCGGGAAACATAGATGCCGGCCTGGCGCTCGCCCTCCGAGGGGTCGCCGCCGTAGCTGAACAGTCCTCC
>JBOHII010000012.1:0-11536 GCA_050725955.1 Pseudolabrys sp.
CCGTAGCGCTTGGTCAGACCGGTGGCTTGCAGGATCGGGCCGGAGAAGCCCTCGGGCGCCGGCCGGCGCAGGCTTTCCGGCACCGCGGCGGCATTGGCCGACTTCGGCAGCGCCGCCGCGCCGACAGCCGGCGCGTCGTCGGGATCCGACGTATTCGTGCGTTGTCCGGCGAGGTAGGCATAGACATCGGTGATGCCGCCGACCAGACCGCGGCGCAGGAAACAAATGAGAAGCACGAACACGAGACCTAGCACCAGCTTCCAGGTTGCGCCGAGGTGCAGCGTGTTTTGGAAGAAGTCGCTGAGGTAGAGCCAGACCGCCGCGCCGACCAGCGGCCCGAATAGCGTTCCGGCCCCGCCGATTGCGGTCTGCATCACCAGCTGCCCGGAGGTGTCGAACATGAAGGCATCTGGCGGCATGAATCCCTGCAAGATGCCGAGCAAGCCGCCGGCAAAGCCGGCATAGGCCGCGGCGACGACGAAAGCGGTGAGCTTGTAGCCGTGGATATTGTGGCCGAGCGCCGCGGCGCGCAGCGGATTGTCCCGGATGGCGCTGAGAATCGCGCCGACCGGGGAGCGCACGATGCGGATCGCGATGATCAGGCCGATGAAATACCAAAAGGCAAGGAAAGTGTAGAGCGTCCAGTCGGTGTTGAATTTGATCGTGGTGAAGCCGAGATAAAAGCTCGGCGTCGGAACGCCTGGCAAGCCGTTTTCGCCGCCGGTATAGGCCGACAGCGGATTGAACTCGACGAAAAAGAACACCTCGGCAATCGCCACGGTAATCATGGCGAAGTAGATGCCGGTCCGCCTGAGCGCGATCAGACCGACCAGGTAACCGACCCCGGCCGCAGCGATCATGCCGATGAACACCGCAGTCATGACGTGCGGAAAGTTCACGACGGTAAGCAGATAGGCGGCGACCATGCCGCCGGTGCCGTAGAAGGCCGATTGGCCGAACGACAATAGACCGGTGTAGCCAAACAGGATATCGAAGCCGAGGCCGAACAGACCCCAGACCAGGATACGGTTGATCGTGGTCGGCGAAAATCCGAGATGCGGCAGCACGAAAGGCGCGGCGATCAGCGCGGCTGCCGTCAGCGTCTCGACAAGAAGGGGGCGTTTCCTGACCATCAGATGACCGCGTTCATTCGCGGCCGGCGGTGCCGAGCAGTCCATACGGACGCAGCACCAGCACCAAAGTCATGGCCACGAACAGCATCACGTAGGAATAGCCGGGATTGAACATCGAGGTGACGCTGATGATCTCGCCGGCGATCAGCCCGCCGAGCACCGCGCCGGGGAACGAACCGACCCCGCCGATCACGACCACCACGAAGGTCTGCACCAGGATCGCCTCGCCGACATCCGGGGCGATCGACACAACCGGTGCGTTGACGATGCCGGCAAAGCCCGCCGCCATGGCGCCGATTCCGAACACCAGCATGAACACCTTGTAGACGTCGATACCGAGCGAATCGACCATCACGGAATCTTCGATGCCGGCGCGCACGATCATGCCAATGCGGGTGCGATACAGCACGAAGTAAAGCGCCAGCAGCGCGATCGCGACGATACCGAGCAGCGCGATGCGGTAGGTCGGGTAGAACATGAAGCCAAGGTTCATGATACCGGCGAAGGCTGGCGGCGGCGGCACGGTCTTCGACAGGCTGCCGAAGACGAAGCGGACGGCCTCGACGAAAACGATGCCGAGACCGAAAGTCACGAGCAACTGGTCCTCGTGCGGGCGGCCGTAAAAGTTGCGGATGATGATCCGCTCCACCACCACGCCGACTAGCATGACGAACAGCGCGCCGGCGATCACGGCGACGATGAAAGAACCGGTATAGCTATAGGCGACCCACCCGGCGTAACCGCCGAGCATGAACATCGCGCCGTGCGCGAGGTTGAGGACGCCGAGCGTGCCGTAAATGATCGTCAGACCTGACGAGATCAGCGCCAGCAGCGCGCCGAGCACGAGCCCGTTGAAACATTGCGAAATAAAATTAGCCCAGTTGACCACGCGCCCACTCGCCTATCGTTGCCCCGTTTCCGTCGGCCAGACCAGCCTCGGCCCCATCAGGCGTTTTCATTTTCTTATATCACACAAAGCATGGCGGTAGTGCTTTTCACGGCACGCCCGCCATGGCCGTAAGAAAGGGCCTTCTCCGCATCTTCGATGCGGAGAAGACATTTGTCGAGATCAGCTGTACTCGCCGAGCTTGCAGCCGAAAGCGTCGGGCTTCTGCATCAGGCCCGCGCCTGGCACAACCTCGACGACCTCCCAGTAGTCCTCCTTATTCTTCATCTGTTTCGGCGATTTGCCTTTGACGATGATGACGGGACGGACCAGCTGATGGTCGGCGGCGCGGAAATGCACGTTGCCGACGGTGGAGTCGATGGTCTCACCTTTTTCATAGGTCTTGATGACGTCCGGCGGATAGAAGCTACCGGCCTCGGAGACCATGCGCGCCCACATGGCGAACTGCATGTAGGCGTTGTTGGCGCCCCACTCGGGCTTGTAGCCGTACTTCTTGTCGAAGGCCGTAACGAACATCTTGGCGAGCGGATACTTGTCCTCGAGCGTCCACCAGAAGTCGGTGGCGGCATAAACGCCTTCGGTGAGTTCCGCGCCCACTTCCTTGGCGAGGAAGGGGATCTGATAGGGGATGACCATCTTCATCTTTGGGGTCAGGCCGAACTGCTTGGCCTGCTGCACCGAGAGCACCGCGTCACGGCCCCAGTTCACGTTGATGATGAACTCGGCGCCGGAGTTGGCGATGTTGGTGAGATACTGGCTGAAGTCCTGCGTGCCGAGCGGCGAAACCTGGTTGGTGACCATGGTCCAGCCGCCGTTCTTGCTCAGATAATCGTTCACCGACTTGGTGACCGTGTGACCATAGGTGTAGTCCGGCGTCATGTACGCCGCCTTCTTGTTCTTGCCGAAGGTCTTCACCAGCACCGGACCGATCGCGTTGGCCGCCGTCTCGCCATAGAAGCACTGGCGGAACGAGTAGCGCACGCAGTCCTTGCCGGTGGTGTCGTTGGAGCCGGAGATCGCCACGAGGTAGAGGATCTTCTCGCGCTCGGCGAACTTGTTGAGCGCCACCGCGACCGCCGACGAGGTCGAGCCGGTCATGGCGATGATCTTGTCCTCGTTGATGAAGGTCTGCTGCTCCTGCACCGCGTTGTTCGGCTTGGCGCCCGAGTCGGCGACGACGAGCTTAACCTGCTTGCCGAGCACGCCCTTCTTGATCTTGGGCGCGATCTTCTTCA
The DNA here is from genome assembly GCA_050725955.1 of Pseudolabrys sp. Classification (GTDB taxonomy): domain Bacteria; phylum Pseudomonadota; class Alphaproteobacteria; order Rhizobiales; family Xanthobacteraceae; genus Pseudolabrys. The sequence continues at coordinate 3,276 of JBOHII010000012.1, forward strand.
TCAGCGGATGGCCTTCATTGATGTGCTCGACGGCAAGCTCCATGCCTTTGAGCTCGTCCTCGCCCTGCACCGCATAGGCGCCGGTGCGCGGCACGGTCGCACCGATGGTAACCGTGGACCCGGCGGAACCCGCCGGATAGGTGCCCATCGCCGCATGCTCCATGCCCGCGGCAAACGCAGGCCGGATCAGGCCAGCGGGCAGCAGTACCCCGCCGGCCAAGCCGGCGCCCGCGGTGAGCAATGTGCGGCGCGAGACGCCGCTACGTTCTTGGTCGCGTTTTGTCATGTCGTTTTCTCCCTTTGTGATTTATCGGGCTTGCGTCCGAAGTCGCGGCTTCGGCTTCTTGCCCCCATATTTGGTCGAGGTTTTCGATCGCCCCTTTCGCTAAAAGACAGCTTCGGCATCACGCGTGTCACCGCGCGCCGATAACTGCCAGCAATGGGGCCATTGCCGACTGCAAACCTGGCCGCCGTCAATGCCACTTTCGTCGATGATCGCTTTGCAATAGCAAGCCGGGGGGACGGCGCAATTGCTTTCCGCCGTGCCAACGGCCTCGTGCGTCAACTCGTCACGGTTGCGAGATGCGCGATCGAAAATCCGGGCACGGCGCCCCAACCGCTCGCATCGGCACGTTGCGGCGCACAATGTCGCCGCACCGCACTCACGCCGCCTTAGTGATCGACCCGCCGGCCTGATTGTCGACGATCACCGGCGTATCGAAATAGGCTATGTCCGGTTCGCTGCCGTAAAGAAGCTTCACCCGCGCCTTCCATTCGCCGCTGAAAGCCTTCTCGGCTGCGGCCTTGTTCTCCCACAGATAGACGCCGCCGGCTTTGCGGCCGTCCTCGCTGCGCAGATAATATTTGCGCACCAGCCCCGGCAAATTGCGGTATTTCGGCGCGGTCGAATCGAACATTTTCGTAGCTTCTTCGAGCGTCACCGGATGCGACAGCGCGAATTGGACGACGGTGGTGATCATGGGGCGTTGTTCCTCTCACATCCTCATCTTGCAAATGGAGCCGGGCCGCGTCAATCCGCGACCATCAGCCCAAATTCAATTCCTTGAAGAAATCATTGCCCTTGTCGTCGATGACGATGAAGGCGGGGAAGTTCTCGACCTCGATACGCCAGATCGCTTCCATGCCGAGTTCGGGATATTCCTGCACCTCGACCTTCTTGATGCACTGCTCGGCGAGCTTGGCCGCCGAGCCGCCGATGGAAGCAAGATAGAAGCCGCCGTGCTTCTTGCAGGCATCGCGCACCTGCGACGAGCGATTTCCTTTCGCCAAGGAGATCATCGAGCCGCCGGCGGCCTGGAACTGGTCGATGTATGAATCCATCCGCCCCGCGGTGGTCGGCCCGAAGGCGCCCGAGGCGTAACCGGCCGGCGTCTTGGCCGGACCGGCATAATAGATCGGATGGTTCTTGAAATAGTCGGGCAGGCCCTGCCCCGCCTCCAGCCGCGCGCGCAGCTTGGCATGCGCGAGATCGCGCGCAACGATCATGGTGCCGCTCAGCGACAGCCGCGTTTTCACCGGATACTTGGACAGCGTGCTGAGAATTTCCTTCATCGGCTTGCGCAGGTCGACCTTGACCACCGCGCCGCCGAGTTTCTCCTGATCGACGTCCGGCAGATATTGCGCCGGATGCTCCTCGAGTTGTTCGAGGAACACGCCGTCTTTGGTGATCTTGCCGAGCGCCTGCCGGTCGGCCGCGCACGACACGCCTAATCCGATCGGCAAACTCGCGCCGTGCCGCGGCAGGCGGATCACGCGCACGTCATGGCAGAAATATTTGCCGCCGAACTGCGCGCCGACGCCGGTCGACTGCGTCATCTTCAGCACTTCCTGCTCCATCTCGAGGTCGCGGAAGGCGTGGCCGTCCTCCGAACCCTTGGTCGGTAGTTCGTCGTAGTAATGCGTCGAGGCGAGCTTCACCGTCTTCATGGTGAGCTCGGCCGACGTGCCGCCGATCGCGATCGCCAAATGGTAAGGCGGGCACGCCGCGGTGCCGAGGGTGAGCACTTTCTCTTTCAGGAACGCGAGCATGCGGTCGTGCGTCAGGATCGACGGCGTTGCCTGGAACAGGAACGCCTTGTTGGCCGAGCCGCCGCCCTTGGCGATGAACAGCAACTTGTAGGCGTCCTCGCCTTCGGCATAGATCTCGACCTGCGCCGGCATGTTGTTGCGGGTGTTCTTCTCCTCGAACATGGAAATCGGCGCGAGCTGCGAATAGCGCAGGTTCTTTTTCAGGTAGGCGTCGCGCGCGCCTTGCGCCAGCGCGCCCTCGTCGCTAAGCGAATCTTGGCCGTCGGTGAACACCAGGCGGCCCTTCTTGCCCATGATGATCGCCGTGCCGGTGTCCTGGCACATCGGCAGCACGCCGCCGGCCGCGATGTTGGCGTTTTTCAGGAAATCATAAGCGACGAACTTGTCGTTGGGTGACGCTTCCGGGTCGTCGAGGATTTTGCGCAGTTGCTTGAGGTGCTCCGGGCGCAGCAGGTGATTGATGTCGGTGAAGGCGGCTTCGGCGAGCGCGCGCAGCGCCTCGGGCGCGACCATCAGCATGTCCTTGCCCATCACCTTCTCGACGCGCACGCCCTCGATGTCGAGCTTGCGATAAGGCGTCTTGTCCGGCCCGAGCGGGAACAGCGGCGTGTGGTGGTAGGGCGGGATGGCGGCGGGTGGGGTAAGGGGCGCGTTCATGGGGGCAAGCTCTTCGAAAAGGCACATATCGGCTGACATGCAACTTAAAAGTTCATACCATGCGCAACACTAGAGCCAATGTAGTGCCCAGCCAAGGCGCGGGAAATGGAATTTCGCGACCCTATTCACGGCTTTATTCTATTCAATGATCTAGAAGCTGAAGTTATTAATTCGCCAGCGTTTCAAAGACTGCGGCGGATTAAACAACTTGCACTTACAGACTATGTTTATCCAGCAGCGTCGCACTCCCGTTTTGAACATTCTTTGGGGGTCATGCACCTTGCATCTAGAATCTTTGATGCGCTCATCAGCGACAAAAGATCCATTGAAATTCTTCGATCTGAATTTGGAATTGGTGAAGATAGCTTTCCTCGCTTTAAGCAAATCGTCCGACTAGCTGGACTACTTCATGACATTGGACATACACCCTACTCTCACGGAGGCGAAGATTTGCTGCCTCCAGATGAAGATGGCACACCAACAAAGCATGAAGTTTATTCAACGAGCATTATTCGTACAGCACTAGCCGATCTTTTAGACAATCACAAAGAGTGCGCAAGCCTTGGCATTGATGCAAAAACGATCGCCAGCTTAATCGAAGGCAAAGGCATCAATCGACAGACGCTCGTTTGGAAATAAATAATTTCTGGACAGATCGATGCATACCGAATGGATTACCTGCTACGCGATTCATATCACTGCGGCGTGAAATATGGGATGTATGATCTTGAGCGGCTTGTTAACGAAAGCTGTCTTTGTGGAATGCCGGGCGAGGAAGGGTTTCAGATTGGCGTAATTGAAGACGCACGATACGCAGCTGAATCTTTATTGATCGCCCGCCACATGATGTTTTCACAAGTGTATCATCATAAAACGCGAACAATCCTAGATTATCATCTGATTCAAAGCATAAAACAGATTCTAGGCAAGAATAAGTATTATCCGCCACCAACCTCGAAAAACACTCTGAGTAAGTTTCTGGAATGGGACGATTGGCGAATCCAAAGCAAGATTCAAAACGGTGAAGCGGGCGATCACGGACGCATATTATACGAACGGAACCATTATCGGCTAGTTCGAGACATTCGCTTAGAGTCTCCCATAGACTCTGATGCGGCTGTTGCAGAAATTGAGAGGACACTAAAGCCGTTTTCCATCGTTAAATGTTCCGTTTCGGTAAAAGGATTTGGTGGCGACATACCGGTTCGAATGCGAACAAGTTCCGGAGCCGGCGTGATGCCTTTATCCAAAATTTCTTCGGTTCCAGAATATTTACGCGGCTTTAACCACTTGCGGTTTTATGTTCCAATGGTTTGCCGTGATTCGGCTCAAAAAGCCTGTGCCTCACTTCCCATCTCGGCGTCTAAGGAAAGAAAAAAATGACTTCTTCAGCGGCGCAGCGATATGCATTAATTGCGCAGCTTGTTCACGATTACAACTCTGCGGGGCGGATCGCGGGGAAGAAGGCGATTCAAAAACTGTTTTATGTTTTGCAGCGCCGTGAAAAACAGGCAAAGCATTACAGCTTTAGCTTCTACAATTATGGCGTCTATTCCCAGGATTTGGCGCGAGACGTTGCAGAAGCTGAGCGTTACGATTTTATAGATGTTGCCTATGATGAGGCTGCCAATACTTATTCCATCACGACTAATAGCAATTTTGAAAGCAACAAGCAATTCGTTCCAGAATTTTATAACTCCAAAAAATGCAAAGATTTGTTTGGCCGAACGGCGAAAGACCTAGAATTAATCACTACAATTATGTTTGTCTGCGACGAAGAAAAGTTTTCTAATCGAAATGAAATCATAAAACGTGTGCATGAATTAAAACCAAAATTCAGCGAGAGCGAAATCAAAGCGCATATAAAACCTGAATTCTGCAGTTGTGTTTAGCCCGCAGGACGAAACAGCGAAGCGTATTCCTCAATTCCATTCGATGCGGAGCCTTTCGCTTCGCTAGCACGCTCTGCACCACCACTTCCATCTCCCCCACCCGCTTCCTTGCCGGCTCCACCATAATCCGCGCGTCCTGCCCGAGTGCGGCCAGAAATTCCATCAGCCGCCCGACTCAAGTATTGCAGCCGCGGTCGCGCATCAGCGCCACTTTTTTCTGTTATTCCCGCGAAGGCGGGAATCCATAACCACCGCGCTCACGATTCGGACAAGACACGGCGCATGGGTCCCCGCCTGCGCGGTGACGACGCGTGGTTCACGCCTCGACGTAGTCGGCAATGCTGGTCGGCGCGGGGATCGGCTGGCCGTCTTGTTTCAGGCCGTCGATATGAAAACGGATGGCGTCGCGGATTTCGCGCTCGGTATCCTTGACCGTCGCCCCAGTCGCAACGCAGCCCGGCAAATCCGGCACATAGGCCGAATAATTGCCGTTCGCCTTTTCGATTACGACCGCGTAGCGCATTATTGTTGTCCCTTCAAATCAGCTTGTTTAAGAATACTATTAAATGTGCCGGGCGCCAAATCGTCCGATCGCTTGCCGGCAATTGTCACGCGGCCCGGTTTGCTCGGATGCTTGAATTGCCGGTGGCTGCCGCGCGTCTCAAACAAATACCAGCCGTCACCCTCGATCATGCGAATCGCTTCGCGGACCTTCATGCGCCGGTGAGACGGCGAACACGCTCGTTGAATTCATCGAGCGATTCCGGCTTGGCGTTCGGATCGTCGAGCCGGCGGCGAATTTTCGCGAGGTCGGCGTCGGAGACGCGCAAGTCGTTCCGGTGCGTCAAGTAGTCGAGCATGGCGATGGCGGCTGCATCCTGCTCGCCTTCCGGCAATTGCTCGACCTGCTTGATCGCGTCGTCCAGAAGTTTGGTCATGGCGTCACTACTAGCTCGCCGCGCGCGACGCTGTCTACGATCACCAGGCGAATGGCGTCTTCTGCCATGGCCAGCGCCTCGCGCTCGTCCTTGCCGTAGGTGACGATCTCGGGGAACGCCGGCACACGCACGGTAAAGCCGCCCTCGTCTTCCGGCTCCAGCACGACGGCGTATGTTCGTTGTGTGGTCATTGCGGCACTATAGCAAGAATCTGCAAACAAGTTGTTTCATTGATAGGAATATATTCCATATTTCCGCCACATTGACCTCCCATCCTCCGTCTCGCCTGGCTCGGCTGAGGGCGTCGTCGCGAGACGTCTCGATGATGGAGCCACGTTTGCGGCGAAGCGCCGGAGATACGGCGCCGCGTCGCAAAGGACCGGCAGCGGGAAACCGCTTTCGGTTGGTGCGGCGCCCGCGCGCGGGGTTCGTGACCCCGCACCCGGGAGGCCCTGGGTCGCCGTCCGTCCCCATTACGAGGGACCGCCCTTCGGTGGGCTGGACGCGGCGCGGACGAAGGCGGGCGAAAGCCTGCCGGATCGGGGGCCCATGAGGGCCCCGTCCGCGCCCGGAAGCTACGGCCCCGGGGACTGAAATCGCCGCCGTGGAGCGCCGAGAGGCGCCCGCGTTCTCGACAAGGGAACGCGGCAAGACGGAAGACTGGTGCGCCGCCCGGCGCTCCACTCCCTCGGCATATCCGAGGGGAAGACGTGAGCGACGGCGCCCCCGCGCCGCCAAGAACAGGGGCGATGACACACGTCTGCCGTTTGACACTTGAAGCGGAGAGCAAAACGAACGAAGCGATCGTTCCCGTTCGTCCCCGCGCAAGCGGGGACCCAGAGCGGGGACCCAGTTCTGGATGCCCGCTTTCGCGGGCACGAACGGAGATAGGCCGACTGCCTTAAATGGACCTCACCTTCCCCGGCTCGCCCAGCGCGCACTCCAGCGCGGCGCGGTCCCACTTCGCCAGATCGGCCGCGGCGTCATACGTGCTCTGCAGGAATTCCATCAGCGCGGCGTCGGGATCGCGGGCGCTGCGCACGGCATCGTAAGGCAATAGAAACTCGCCGAGCTGCGCATGGAAGAACGCCGCCGTGGGCGCAACGCGCGCCGCCGCGAAGCCCTCCGGCGCCGGATAGGCATACGAATAAAACGCCGCCTCCTCGATCGGCCCACCGCCGCCCGGCCAGAAGCCGGCGCTCGACACCTCGTGCGAATAGGCCTCCTGCGCAACCGCATCGGGCAGATGCGGCACGCCGCCGGGATGGCGCGGCGCGCGCCGCCCGGAAAACCGCGTCACCGCCAGATCGAACGAGCCCCAGAAAAAATGCACCGGCGAGGCCTTGCCGAGAAAGCCGGTGCGGAAATGCGCCATCACTTTCTGCGTCGAGGCCAGCACACGCCAGAACCGGTTGGCGTAGCCGGCGTCGTAGGATGCGTGCAGGGTGTCCTGATCGAAAGCAATGCAGTCGGCGATTTCGCACGGCATGGTGCGGATGGCGACCGCGATGCCGAGTTCTTTCAGCGCGATCGTCACGTCGGCGTAGAATTCCGCGACGCTCACCGGGCGCAGCGCCACCTGGCGGAAGTGTCCGTCGCTGGTGCGTAGCCACAGCACATGGTCGATGAAGTCGAATTCGATCTCGAAGGTTCGCGCGCCGTCGGGGATCGGCGAGGTGGTCAGGCCGCGCGCGGTGAGGTAGAGCGCGACGTGCCAGGAATGATTGAGCCACGGCGTCTTCGCCAGGCGAATTTTGCCGATCACCTGCGTCCACAGATGCAGCGTGTCGCGCGTGTCCTTCCAGGCGGCGGAAGGCAGTTCGGGCCAGCGTTCGGGCTGCGCGGTCATCGCGCCATCATGCAGCCCGCGAGGCGGCCGGGCAACGACCGAGATTTGCTGTTTGCGCCCGCGACGTTCTCACTTCCCTCTCCCCTTGTGGGAGAGGCTGCTTGTAGGGCTCGACCCGCAGCGGCGATGCCCCCTCACATCGCCTTGCATTCGCGGGTCGACTGCGCCATGCCGCCGAGCATCTTGACCTTCAGCACGTAGGATTCCTTGGCCGGCTTGCCGCGCGTATTCCCGGGCAGCGTCAGAGTGGAGTGGCCCTGCACCGGCCCCTTGGCGCTGATGATGTAGACGAATATCTGGCACTTCAGGCGCTGCTCGCACTTGTTGGTGAGCTCGATCGTATAGGTCGGGGTTTCGCCGATCATCTTGAAACCGCCGCCGTCGGAAATGCAGCTCTCCTGTTGCGTCGCGCCTTCGTCAGGCACCGGCGGCTTCTGGCCGGCAGCCGGCGGGTTCTGCGCCAGCGCGGCGGAAGCAAAAACTGCGCCCAGGATCAGCACGGCGCCGGCAAGAATTTTGGCGAAATAAGTCATGGCAACCCCCCTTGCAATATCGCTCAGTCCGTCTGGTCGGCTTGTTCGCGACCGGGCGCAAACCGGCGGCGTATTTTTCTGCCACACAATCTGACATCTTTTGCCCAGCCATGACAACGGCATGACGCCGAACGGCGACAACATGGCCAAGTTCGCCTTGGCGCGCAGGGCAATGTGCGCAGCCGCACCGCCCGCGCCTGGACCATGGAGGAATACCAGAAACTTGTGTCCGAACTGCCGTAACGCCGGCGGCGGCCGTTGCTAACCGGCGCGCGCTGTGGTCAGTTTCGTCCCCCGCTTTAATCAAACGTCAGGGAGAAAACGCATGCGCAAAGAGTTCGCC
>JBOHII010000013.1:0-6311 GCA_050725955.1 Pseudolabrys sp.
TCGCGGATGGCGAAAAAAGCGGATGGTGCAGGCGACACCACGACGCCGCCGCGCAGTTTTCCGGTCGGCGCGAGTTGTTTGAGATCGTCGGGGCTTGGCATGGGGCGGCATTTAGCACGCACAGGCCGCGCCCGCCACCCGCGCGCACTAGGCCAGAATGTCTATCGCCGGCCGCTGCGACGGCTGCGCACCATCGGCCGGGGTAGCCGCGTCAGTGGAAACGGTGCCTTTGAGCGCGCCGTCGAGCAAGGTCGCCGGCTGGCTCCCGAATGCCGAAGCCTTATCGGATTTGTCGGATTGCCCGGGCTGGGTGCCGGGCGGCGCGTTGGGGTCCTTGCCGGCGCGCGCGCTCGCGGCGTCGCAAGACGAGGTGCAGACATAGCCGTTGACCACGGAAATCATAACGCAACACCCACCAGACCCGGGAAGCTAGGGCCTCCAAGTGAATCGTCTATGAATCGGCCGATCACAGCCGTGTGACAATATTCCGGTGGAAAAATTCCGGCCGGCGCCCGCGCCAAAGCGGCCAAAATCGCGCTATGTTTCAGGCGTTATCCGGCCTTGCCGGCAGCCTTGGGGGGCAACCATGAAATTCGTTTTGGGCGTTTTCGTCGGCGCGGCGCTCATGCTCGGGGCGGCCTACATGCACGACACCGGCCGGATTCGTGTCGGCCCGAAGCAGCCGTTCGTAAATTGGAACACCGTCGTCGGCATGCTGGGGCGGTGACGCCGATTAGGCCGCGACAACCCCGCCACAAAACCTTAGGGTAAAGGGACTGCCGGGAAAGGACGATCCGATGTTCGCGCGAGCGCGAAGAGTTGTAGGAAGGTTCTTGGGCGGCCTGATTTACTGGCTCGGCTGGGGTCTTGCCGCCATCGTGCTCGTGCAGGCGGTCATTATATCGGTCACGACCGGCAGTCCGCTCATCCCGGTGATGCTCGGCGTGATTGGCGTGGTGGTCTGGGTGATCGGCCTCGGATTGAAATATCTTCTGATCGGACGCCATTCGCCGCCATAACCGGCGGCGGCCCCAACTCAGAATTTCTCTACCCACGGCCGCAGCTCGAGCTCGTGCGTCCAGGCGCTACGCGGCTGGTTGAGCACCTGCAGATAGCTTGCCGCGATGGCGTCGGGATCGAGCAGCGAATCCGGTTTGTCGGGTGGATCGGCGCGTCGTGCGCTGCGGATACCGCCGTCGATGACAAAATGCGCAACGTGAATGCCCTGCGGCGATAATTCGCGGGCGAGACTCTGCGCCAATCCGCGCAAGGCGAACTTGCCCATCGCGAAGGGCGCCGATTGCGCATAGCCCTTCACCGAGGCCGAGGCGCCGGTGAACAAGATGGCCCCGTGGTTGTGCGGCAACATGCGCTTGGCGGCCGCCTGCGCGACCAGGAAAGCGCCGAAAGCGGTGATCTCGACCGCCTTGGCGACATCGGCCGGATCGAGCTCGACGAATGGCCCGCGCGTGCGGAAGCTGGCATTGTAAACGACGACGTCCTGCGCGCCCGCCGCGTCAAGCGCGGCGAAGAGTTTGTCGACCTGGGCGCGATCGCTGGCGTCACATGCGTAAATTTTCGCGCCGGTTTCCTGCGCCAGCGCGGCAAGCTTGTCGGTTGCACGCGCGGCTAGCGCGACTTTCATGCCGGCCTTGGCGAAAATGCGCGCGAGCGAGGCGGAAAGCCCCGAGCCGGCGCCAACGATGAGAGCGGATTTGTAGTTCATACCGAGTGACCTTCATTGACTATTCGGCGGATGAATCATTTTATTCTGGGCGTCTTCACATTCTAAACACCCCAAACCTCGTCTCCGGCACCGACGCGTTCAAAGCCGCGGAAAATGCCAGCGCCAGCACGCGCCGCGTCTCGGCCGGCGTGATGATGCCGTCGTCCCACAGCCGCGCCGTGGCGTAATAGGGATTGCCTTCGGTCTCGTACTGCGCGCGGGTCGGCGCCTTGAAGGCTTCCTCCTCTTCGGCGCTCCAGCTCTTGCCGTCCGCCTCGATATTGTCTCGCTTGACGGTCGCCAGCACCGAGGCCGCTTGCTCGCCGCCCATCACCGAGATGCGCGCATTGGGCCATATGAACAAAAAGCGCGGGCCGTAGGCGCGTCCGCACATGCCGTAATTGCCGGCGCCGTAAGAGCCGCCGACAATGACGGTAATTTTCGGCACAGCAGCGCAGGCGACCGCGGTCACCATTTTGGCGCCGTCTTTCGCAATTCCCCCTGCCTCGTAGTCGCGTCCCACCATGAAACCGACGATGTTCTGCAAGAACAGCAGCGGAATGCGGCGCTGGCAGCACAGTTCGATGAAATGCGCGGCCTTGAGCGCGCTTTCCGAAAACAGAATTCCGTTATTGCCGAGAATGCCGACCGGCATGCCGTGGATATGCGCAAAGCCGGCGACCAGCGTCGCGCCGTAGAGCTGCTAGAACTCGTCGAATTCGGAGGCGTCGACCAGACGCGCGATGACCTCGCGCACGTCGTATTGCTTCTTCAGGTCGACCGGCACCACGCCGTCGAGCTCGTCGGGGCTGAACACCGGCTCCCGCGACGCAACGAGCGCAATGTCGACGGATTTCTTGGTGTTCAGATTTGCCACGATGCGGCGCGCCATTGACAGCGCATGATGGTCGTCCTGCGCCAGGTGATCGGCTACGCCCGATTTGCGCGCATGCACATCGGCGCCACCCAAATCCTCCGCGCTCACCACCTCGCCGGTCGCCGCCTTCACCAGCGGCGGGCCGCCGAGGAAAATGGTGCCCTGGTTCTTGACAATGATTGTCTCGTCCGACATCGCCGGCACATAGGCACCGCCAGCGGTGCAGGAGCCCATCACCACGGCGATCTGCGGAATCCGCAGGCTCGACAGCGTCGCCTGGTTGTAAAAGATGCGGCCGAAATGCTCGCGGTCGGGAAACACCTCGGTCTGATGCGGCAGGTTGGCGCCACCCGAGTCGACCAGATAGATGCACGGCAGCCGGTTCTCGCGCGCGATTTCCTGCGCGCGTAGATGTTTCTTTACCGTCATAGGAAAGTAGGTACCGCCTTTGATCGTCGAGTCGTTGCAAACGACCAGGCATTCGCGCCTCTCAACGCGGCCGATGCCGGTGATGATGCCGGCGGCGTGCACGTCGCCGCCGTACATGCCAAAAGCCGCGAGCGGCGACAGCTCGAGAAACGGCGAGCCGGGATCGATCAGGTTCGTCACACGTTCGCGCGGAAGCAGCTTGCCGCGCGACATGTGCCTTTCACGCGATTTTTCCGAACCGCCCAGCGCAGCCAGGGCGCGGCGCGCCTGCAATTCGGCGGTGAGCGCGCGCATGCGTGCGGCATTGGCGCGAAATTCGGCACTGCCCTTGTCGATGGCGGACGACAGAATCGCCAAAGTCCCCTCCCCGGTTTGCCGCCACAAACGTGCCTTGGCGGAACCCGGAACGCAATGGCAGGGGAACTGCGGCATCTCCGTGATTTTCGGAACCGACGCATTGGAAGCGCGTTCCCGTGTGGGGGAAGGCACAGGAGGCAAGAGATGAAGAAAGTGCAATTGTTGACGACGGCTGCGGCGGCGCTGCTGCTCACGGCCGGCGCCGTATCGGCGCAACAAATGAAAAAGGACGAAGCGCCGGCGCATGCTCCGGCCGTGCAGCAAAAGGCGCCGGCCGAGAAGGTCGCCCCGCCGATGCAACGCAGCGAGCGCAAGGCGCCGGAAACCACCGGCCAAGCCGCTCCGGGCGCGAAGCCCTTCGAGCACAAAGCGCCTGCCACCACCGGTCAGGCCTCACCCGAAATGAAGTCCGGTTCGCATAAATCGCGCGAAACGACCGGCCAGGCCTCACCGAAAACACCGGAGCCCGCGGCAAAGCCGCAGGCCACGGATAGGGGCGGCGATCGGCACCATGCCACTACCGGTCAGGGCGCAGCATCGGGCTCCGCCAAGTTGACGTCCGAGCAGCGCACCAAGATCACCAGCGCCATTCATCGGCACAAGGTGGCGTCGGTGCACCTCAACGTCTCGGTGCGGGTGGGCACCCGCGTGCCGGCGAGCGTCCATTTCTATCCGCTGCCGGTTGAGGTGGTCGACATCTACCCCGAGTGGCGCGGCTACGACTATATCCTGGTCGGTGACGAGATCGTCGTCATCGATCCGCGCACGCATGAGATCGTCGCGGTCCTCGAAGCCTGACGCGCGACGCAACGAATGGCGGCGGCACGGGGCATTCGTCCCGCGCCGCCGCGCCATCCACGCATAACGAGGACAAAAAAATGGACAAAGATCGCATCAAAGGCGCGGCCGAACAGGCCAAAGGCAAGGTGAAGGAGGTCGCCGGCAAGGCGACCGGAGACAGCAAGCTTGAAACCGAAGGCAAAGCCGATCAGGTCTCGGGCAAACTGCGCAACACTGTCGGCGGCTTGAAGGATACGGTGAAGGAGTCCCTGGAAGATAAATAGGCCCGGCGGACCTGGCGGAAAACCCGGCGCTTGCGCCGGGTTTTTCATTGTGCAGGCTAATGCATCGCCGCCGCCGCCAGGAGCCCTCCATGATCACGCGTTTCCCCGGCCTCACGCCGACCCGCAGCCGCGCCGTTGTCCACGGCGGCCTGGTGTACACGGTCGCAGTCACGCCGGACCCTGCCCCGCCCGGCCTATACGAGCAGACGCAACGGGCGCTCCAGCGCATCGACGAGAGCCTGGCCATGTCAGGAACTGACAAAAGCCGCATCCTGTCGGCCATCGTCTACATCGCCGACATCGCGCGCAAAGAGGAAATGAACCGCGCCTGGGACGAATGGATCGACCGCGCGCATCCGCCGATGCGCGCCTGCCTCGGCGTCGACCTCGAGCCGCCGCATCTGGTGGAGATCGTGGTCACCGCGGCGCAATGACATGGGCGTCGTGGCGGAACTTCATCGCGATTGAACGCCACGCCTTCGCCGCATTGTGAATTTTTTTCCGCCGACGCGCGAGTTCCCGGAACATGGCCGCTATGCGCTCGTTGTCGTGGTGTCGCCCACGCGGCATTCACCCTCAAGGAGGACACCCATGAAGACGTTGACCACCATCACCGCCGTTGCGGCGCTGATCGCGGGCATTTCGATTGCCAGCGCCCAGACCTCGTCGATGAACAAGAGCAATTCGATGAGCGGCAGTTCCGCCCAGGTGACCGGCACCGGCAAGTTTTGCATCAAGGGCGCCAGCGGCGCGCTGAACTGCCAATATGCCAGCCTCTCGGATTGCCAGAAGGTCGCCACCGGTGGCAAGACCTGTTCAGCCAATCCGAAAAGCGGCACCACCGGCTCGAAGTGATTTTCTTGCAGTGAGCTGAGCATGGCCTCGTGCCGGCATGGCGCCGGCGCGAGGCTTTCGGTCAGGCGAAGCGCATACTAGGCTCCATCCATCCTCATCGGAGGGAGCCCATGCACGCACTCGACAATTACAAAGATCTCAAGCTCAAGCTCGACGGGCTGGTACCGCCCGGGCACGGCTTCCATCGCAATCTGCTGCTCGACACGCTGTATGGCTCGCTGCCGCGCGACCCACAGGTGAAGGTGCAGATCTACAATGCCGAGATCGTCCCGGGGGGCTATACGAATTGGCATTGCCACAACGGCGCGGCATTTTTCGTGGCGCTGCAAGGCTTGTTCGAGGCCCACTTCCAGGAAGGCGTGCTGGTCAAGGCCAAGGCCGGCGAGTGCTATTCCGAACCGATCGCAAAATTTCATCGCGGGCACAATCCGCACCCGAAGCTGTCTTACCTGTGCATCGGCTTGTGTTTCACCTCACCTGACCGCGAGCACGTGACCAATTCGGTTGAGCGGCCGTGGTGAGGCTCATGCCCGGACTTCCTGCCTTTGGAACGCGACATACCCGCCGACGAACAGCAATATGCTCACCGCCACCAAGCCGACGATCTGCGGCCAGGCCACCATGACGCTGTCCCATAGCGACAGCGGCGCGCCCATGACCGCGCCCTGCAACTGGCTGAGATAGACCGGGCCGAGCGCGCGGGTCGCCGGATGCAAGAGCGCCAGCACCACCTCGCCGAACAGCGTGGATGGCGAGATGCGTGCCAGCATTTGCGCGGTGATGACCAGCGCGGCCTGGTCTTGCACCGGTACGAAGGCTTCGGCGATGGCCGGCACCAGCGCCGGCCAGATCACCGTTAGGAAGAGCCAGAGGCCGAGCGTCACCAGCGCCGCCGTCGCCGGCGAACGGAACACCACCGAAAACAACATGGCGAGCGCCAGCCACACCCCGGCATAGGCAATGCTGATGCCGAGGAAAACCAACGCGCGTCCCATCTCAGGGC
>JBOHII010000014.1:0-2843 GCA_050725955.1 Pseudolabrys sp.
GAGCCGACCGCGGTGCCGACGGCGGCGGCGATCATGAATGCGATCTATGACGCGGTCGGCGCGCGCGTCTATTCGCTGCCCGCCACGTCGGAAAAAGTGCTGGCCGCCATCAAGGCCGCACGCGCCGGCGAGCAGAAGCTAATCCCGGCCTGAGCCGGCCGGCGCGGCGTTACTTTCGCCTCGCACTAAATCGGCCGGTGCAGGGCACGCGCGATGAACTGACATAGCCGCCAGAACCCACATTGCCGTGGAAGGTGCCGGAATAAATCACCGGCAAGCCATCTTTTTTAGAGGTCCTGGTCCAATGCGACCGGCCGGTCTCCGAGATGCTTCCCGTGGGCGGATAATTTCCTGGAGCAGTGACCGCGCCGTTGCGAACGATCAATGTCCAGGTATTGCTCTTCACCATGCAGGTCTTGCTCGAATTATGCATTGTCCATTTGCCATCGAACGGATTCCGAGCGGCGGCAGGCGAGGGTGCGGCGCATGCGACGACCAAAGCAATGGCACCGAGCGCAACCACCGTTTGTTGCCCGCGTAGCATATTCGACATTGGTCGCCTCCCGGGGAGTGCCGAAAGCTTGGCTGCCCGTTACCGTCCTAATTGTCGGCCAGCGCAGGCTTGCGAGCAATGGGCTTCGGTCAGTCCCAAGCAAAACGGAAAATTGCCTGCTTCCTGTAGCGCGTCGCGAAGGCTAGCATCCGCTTGCGATCGAGCCGGGGGCGCCCGCGAACGTCAAGCCGGAGACCGACTGCCATGACCTTACTCGCGCACTGGGCGCGCCGTGCCGCGCTTGCCGGCGGTGTCGCCGCCTTGCTCACGCTCGGCTTGCCCGCGCTGGCCGCCGACTATCCCAGCCGCCCGATCATCCTGGTGGTGGCGTTCCCGCCCGGCGGCCCGAGCGACGTGCTTGCCCGTATCGTCAGCAAGAAAATGGAGCAATTGCTCCGCGTACCCTTCGTTATCGAGAACAAGCCCGGCGCCGGCGGCAATATCGCCGCGGATGCCGTCGCCCACGCCAATGCCGACGGCTACACGCTGTTGATGGGCAACAACGGCATCCTCGCCACCAACGCGAGCCTGTACAAGAATCTGACTTACAACCCGGAAAAGGATTTTGCGCCGATCACGCTGGTCGGCACCCAGGCCAATATCCTGGTGGTCAATCCGCAAGTGCCGGCAAAGTCGCTGACGGAACTGATCGCGCTTTGCAAGGCGCAGCCCGGCAAGATCAATTTCGCCTCCTCCGGCTATGGCGCGGCGGCGCATCTCGCCGGCGAATTGTTCAAGACGGAGGCGCATGTCGACATCGTGCACGTGCCGTACAAGGGCGCGGCGGCTGCGTTGCAAGACGTGATCGCCGGCCACGATCAAATGATGTTTGCCACCGCCGCCTCGGTCATCGGCCACATCAAGAGCGGCAAGGTGCGCGCGCTCGCCGTCACCACGCTCAAGCGCACGGCGATTCTTCCCGACCTGCCGACCATGGACGAGGCCGGCCTGAAAGGCTTCGAGGCCAGCACCTGGCACGGGCTGGTGGCGCCCGCCGGCACGCCGCCGGCGATCATCGCCAAGCTGCATGAAGCCGCAGTCAAGGCGCTGCACGATCCCGGCGTGCGGGTTTCGCTCGGCCGCCTCGGCGTCGATATCGTCGGCGACACGCCGGACGAGTTCAAAGCCTATATCGCGGCGGAAATTCCGAAATGGACGGCGATCGTGAAAACCTCCGGCGCCACGATCGGGAAATAGCGATGAGCAAGCTCGACCGGCCGGACGGCGCGCTCGCCCGTAGCGTGCGCCGCCTCGGCCATCTCGATCTGCCCGGCGCCGGCCAGGTCACCGTTGCCGGCCATTTCGCCTATGTCGGCCACATCCCCAACAAAGACGACCTCGGCACGTCGATTGTCGATATTGCCGACCCGGCGCATCCGCGCCTGGTGGCGACGGTCAATGTCGGCGATCTTGCCTCGCACAGCCACAAGGTGCGTGTCGTCGGCGATCTGATGCTGGTCAACCACGAGCGCAACATGACGGCGGTCGGCCGGCGCGCCGAGCAGATGCCGGGCGTGCGCCGCGCGTTACGCGAGGCGCTCGGGCGCGAAGCCACGCGCGCGGAGCTCGCGCAGAAGCTCAATGTGAGCGAGGCCAATATCCTTGAAATCGAAGCCGCCGAAAAGCAGCCCTATCGCAACGGCGGGTTTCGCATTTTTGACGTGTCCAATCCGGCCAAACCTGAATTGATCCATCATCAATTGACCGGCGGCATCGGCGTGCACCGTTTCGACACGGATGCGCGCTACGCCTACATCTCCACCGAGATGGACGGCTTCATCGGCAATATCCTGGTGATCTATGACTTGCGCGATCCGAAAGCGCCGCAGGAAGTCTCGCGCTGGTGGATGCCGGGGCAGCATATCGCTGCCGGCGAGACGCCGACCTGGTCCGGCAAGCGGCACCGGCTGCACCATGCGCTGCGCTTCGGCGACGAGATGTTTGCCAGTTGCTGGCACGGCGGCTTCCGCATCGTCGACGTGGCCAATATCTCGCAACCGAAGACGGCGGCTTCGTACAACTATCACCCGCCGTTTCCGGAGCCGACCCACACCGTCATGCCGGTGCCCGGCAAGATCGCGGGCAAGCGTATCGCGCTCAGCATCGACGAAGAGGACCAGGCGCAGAGCGCCAACGAAGAGCAGGCGCGGCGCGGCCGCCCGCATGCCGGCATTTCGCTCTTTGATATTTCCGACTATGCCGCGGTGAAGCCGCTCTCGCTATTCGAGGTGAGCGAACTCGACTCGCCGTTTGCCCGCACGCCGGGCGCGCGTTTCGGCGCGCATCAGTT
>JBOHII010000015.1:0-4151 GCA_050725955.1 Pseudolabrys sp.
CCTTTATGCCTTGGTGACCTTTCCGCCGGCCGGCATCGACGAATATCAGGGCTACCTGAAATCCTGGATTTTCCTGGCCAACGCCTATGTCGATCTTGGCACCTGGTATTGCTTGACGCCCTTTGTCGGCGTCGGCATCGGCGGCGCCTACAACACCTTGTCCGATTTCAGCGACGTCAATCCGAACGGCGGCTACGGCTTCGGCCGCAATCCCAGCGAATGGCACACGGCCTACGCGCTGTATGCCGGCATCGGCTACAACATCAGCAAGACATTCAAGGTCGATCTCACCTATCGCTATCTCAATTACGGATCGATCACCGACACGGTCGACTGCTCCGTCACCTGCACGCACGACTCGTTCAAATTCGGCAATCTGAGCTCGCACGACTTCATGCTCAGCCTGCGCTGGACGTGTTGCGAAGTCGCGCCGCCGCCGCCGCGCTACGTCTACGCGCCGCCGCAGTACGCGCCTCCGCCGTATTCGCCGCCGCCGTATTCGCCTCCGCCATATATGCCGCCGCTGCAAAGCAAGGGCTGACCGGCGCAGTTTCCATGCGCCCCGCCGGTTAACGGAGCGCAAGTACGGTGAAAATTTATGGTTAAGCGTGGCTTAACCTTCCTCCGGCATGGTCGAGTGATGAGTAGCGCAAGCAAACTGGCGAATGGGTGGTGGACATCGGTCGTCGCCGGCGCGGCGTTGGCGGTGTCAGGCGTCCTCGCAGTCGCCGCCGACATGCCTGGCGGTTATCCGCCGCCGCCCGAGCCGGCTCCGCCGCCGCCACCCTGGTACGAACCTGTGACCATCGATCAAGGCGTGAGCTGGTACCTGCGCGGCGATGTCGGTGCGCATTGGGGAATACTCACCGGCGCCCATTCGGCATCGCCGTATCCCAATCCGACCGACAGCAGCTTCAAGACCGGCATAACCGGCAGCCTCGGCGTGGGCCTCAAGAGCAACTGGCTGCGCACCGACGTCACCATCGATTACGCGGCCCCGGTGCAATACGAGGCCACGATCGCGACCCCCGGCGACACTACCGCCAAGATCCAGGCGACCACGGGGCTGGTCAACGGCTATCTCGACCTCGGCACCTGGTACCACGTGACGCCCTATATCGGCGCCGGCGCCGGCGTCTCTTATGTGCGCGCCTTCGACTATGTGAGCACCGGCGCCCCGCCGTTCTCCACCGACAACAGCAAGTACCAGTGGAATTTCGCTTTTGCCGGCATGGCCGGCATCGCCTACGCCGTCTCGCACAACCTGAAGATGGATCTCGGCTACCGCTACCTCAATATCGGCGACGTCAAAACCGGCAGCGACGCATTCGGCGCGATGACGTTCAGGAACGTCGCCGCGCATGAAGTGCGCATCGGTCTGCGCTGGAGCTTCGATGAACCGCGCTACCCGCATTAGCGTCGCGATCGCGCGCCATCGCCGCAGTCTTGGCGCGGGATTGGCGGCGCTCGCTTTTGTGCTTGTCGCCCAGCCGGCTACGGCCGCCGACATCGACTCAATGCTGCGCGGAACTGTGGGGAACGGTGCCTCGGCTGTCCGCTGGGACGGGATAAATTTCGGTGTTCAGTTCGGCATCAGCAATATGAACGCCGATTTCGAAAACAGCACCAATTCACTTGTCTCTTACATACTACGCGACACCAAGCTCGAAGACGAATTCCAACCGTCGAAATGGAGGGTGCTGCCATCCAGTACGACCAATGGGCGCCAGTATGGCGCATTCCTTGGTTACAATGTTCAATGGGATCAGCTCGTCGTCGGATTCGACCTGGCCTACAATCGAATGTCATCGCTCGATACGTCGGTAAGCGATTATATAGCGCGCGAGGTGACCACCTCGGACAAAATCAGCAATGACGTGACCATTATTGCGCAATCGTCCCTCAGAATGATCGATTACGCGACGCTGCGCGCTCGCGCCGGCTATGCCTTCGGCCAGTTCTTGCCCTATGCCTTCGTCGGCGGCGCAGCCGGGCGCTTCAACTATTCGACGATAGCGGTGGTGACCACCAGCGGCATAGACAACACGACCACGCCGCCGACTCCCAAATACGGTCCCATTACCGAAGTGCAATCCGATGCCAAGGACAACGCCATCGTCGCCGGCGTCGTCGTCGGACTTGGCCTGGATGTGGCATTGCTTCCGAATGTATTCCTGCGCGGCGAATGGGAATATGTCGCTTTCGCTCCGGTGGGCGGCATCCGGACCAACATCAATACCGGACGCGTCGGGCTCGGCGTGAAGTTCTAGGCCCAGCGCACGTCCCCGCGCGGCGGGATCCTCCGCCAAATTACGCAATTCGCTATAGTTGACCGAACTCCCGAAGTCGCTTATTCCCGCCAGTGGGACACCCCTCCCCAACGAGGGGCGCCTATCTGGAAGGATAGAGACATGACTGGAACTAAGCCCGGCGTGCGGCCGGTGATCCCGCACTTCTCGTCCGGCCCTTGCGCCAAGCGCCCCGGCTGGAACCTCACAGCCCTCACCGACGCGGTTTTAGGACGCTCGCACCGATCCAAGATCGGCAAGGCGAAGCTCAAACGCGCCATCGATCTCACCCGCGACGTGCTGGAAGTTCCGGCCGACTATCGCATCGGCATCGTACCGGCCTCCGATACCGGCGCGGTGGAGATGGCGCTGTGGTCGCTGCTCGGCGCTCGGCCCGTGACCATGCTCGCCTGGGAAAGCTTCGGCGAAGGCTGGGTCAGCGACGTCAGCAAAGAGCTCAAGCTCAAGGATGTGACGACACTCAAGGCGGCTTACGGCGACTTGCCCGATCTGTCGAAGGTCGATTTTGCCACCGACGTGGTTTTCACCTGGAACGGCACCACCTCCGGCGTGCGCGTGCCGAACGGCGACTGGATCGCCGCCAAGCGCGAAGGCCTCACCATTTGCGATGCCACCTCGGCGGCGTTTGCGCAAAAGATCGACTGGCCGAAGCTCGATGTCGTCACCTTCTCCTGGCAGAAGGCGCTCGGCGGCGAGGGTGCGCACGGCATGCTCATTCTCTCGCCGCGCGCGGTGGCGCGGCTGGAGAGTTACAAGCCGGCCTGGCCGTTGCCGAAGATTTTTCGGCTCACTAAGGGCGGCAAGCTCAACGAGGGCATTTTCTCCGGCGAGACGATCAACACGCCGTCGATGCTCTGCGTCGAGGACTATCTCGACACGCTGTCATGGGCGAAATCGGTCGGCGGACTTGCCGCCACGATCGCCCGCTCCGACGCCAACGCCAAGGCGCTTGCCGACTGGGTGGCGGTCACGCCTTGGATCAAGCATCTCGCCAACAAGCCGGGCGAACGTTCAAACACATCGGTGTGTCTGAAGGTGGTCGATCCGGCGGTGACGCGGCTTACGGCCGACGATCAGGCGGCCTTCGCCAAAACGCTCGCCGGCCTGCTCGAGAAGGAAGGCGTCGCCTACGACATCGCCTATTACCGCGACGCGCCGCCCGGCTTGCGCATCTGGTGCGGGGCCACGGTAGAGGCGAGCGACGTGCAGGCGCTCACGGCCTGGCTAGACTGGGCTTTCGCCGAGGCCAAAGCCGCGCTGCCGAAAGCGGCGTAGAAAACGGTCATTCCGGGGCGCGGGCTTTAGCCCGCGAACCCGGAATCCAGAACATAGTTCCAAACCATCGAAGGTTCATATCGTTTTCCTGGATTCCGGCTCTCGCGCTTCGCGCTCGGCCGGAATGACAAGTGAGGGGATCATGCCCAAAGTTCTCATCTCCGACGCGCTTTCGCCCGCCGCCGTGCAGATCTTCAAGGATCGCGGCATCGAGGTCGATTTCCAGCCCGCTCTCGGCAAGGACAAGGAAAAACTTGCCGAACTGATCGGCAATTTCGACGGCCTTGCTATCCGCTCGGCCACCAAGGTGTCGGCCAAAATCCTGGAAAAGGCGAAGAACCTGAAGGTGATCGGCCGCGCCGGCATCGGCGTCGACAATGTCGACATTCCGGCGGCGACCGCGCGCGGCGTCATCGTGATGAATACGCCGTTCGGCAATTCCATCACCACCGCCGAACACGCGATCTCGCTGATGCTGGCCTTGGCGCGCCAGATTCCGGAAGCGGACACCTCGACGCGCGCCGGCAAATTGGAAAAGAACAAATTTATGGGCGTGGAGATATTTTC
>JBOHII010000016.1:0-5821 GCA_050725955.1 Pseudolabrys sp.
CCCCGCGACCTTCGTCTAAACGCCGAAATACGCAGACTTTTGGCGCTATTCGCCGGTCTGCAACAGCGAGCCATGCACGCGCGCGCTGTGCAGCAATTTCAGGAACGCCAGCGACGCAGCCGCAAACAGCACGACATTGAATGCCAGCGCCTCGAACATTAGATCGGCGCGGAACACGTGATCGATGAGCAGCGCGCGCATGCCTTCGAACACGTAGGTCGGCGGCAGCGCCCAGGCGACGTATTGCAGAAAATCCGGCAGCACGGTGACCGGGTAGTAGACGCAGGTGAGCGGCAGGAACAGGAACATGATGGTCCAGGCCATGCTCTCGGCGCCCATGCCGTTGCGCAGCAGCAGCCCGGCGACGAAAATCCCGATCGCCCAGCTGGTCAGCATCAAATTGGCAAAGAAGGCGGCGAGCGCGAAGCCGAGCGACCATAGATTGAACCCGAAAAACGCCATCGCCAGCAGCGAGACCGGGATCATGCCGATCAGCAAGCGGATGATGCTCATAATCATCAGCGCGGCGATGAACTCGACCGGCCGCAGCGGCGACATCATCAGATTGCCGAGATTGTGCGACCACATTTCCTCCAGGAACGAAATAGAAAATCCGAGCTGGCCGCGGAACAGAATATCCCACAGCAGGACCGCGCCGATGAACACGCCCGCCGTGCGCACGAACGGCCCGCCGTTCTGCGCGACGTAGAGCTGCAAGAAGCCCCACATAAGCATCTGCACGGTCGGCCAATAGATGAGGTCGAGCACGCGCGGCCAGGACGAGCGCAGCAGATACCAATAGCGCCGCACCATGGCGGCGACCCGGTTGGCGGAAAATTCAAGGCCGGTATCGCGGTCGGTCATTGCGCCGCCTCGCGATGGCTACCGCGTCCGCGCGCGACGTCGAGGAAGACTTCTTCCAGCGTTTCGCGGCCGTAGCGGTCGAGCAAGCGGGCCGGCGTGTCGTCGTCCTCGATGCGGCCCGTCTTCATGATGATGACGCGCTCGCACAGCCGTTCCACTTCGCTCATGTTGTGCGAAGCAAGCAGGACGGTCGCGCCCTGCTCCCGGCGATAATGCTCGAGCCGCGAGCGCACCCAGTCGGCGGTGTCGGGATCGAGCGAAGCGGTTGGCTCGTCGAGCAGCAGCACCTCCGGATTGTTAAGCAGCGCCTTGGCGAGCGAGACGCGGGTCTTCTGCCCGGCCGACAGCTTGCCGGCCGGCCGGTCGAGGAATTCGCCGAGATCGAGATCGGCGGCGAGAGCGGCGATGCGAGCCGCGATATCGTTGACCGCATAAAGCTGCGCAAAAACGGAAAGATTTTGCCGCACCGTGAGCCGCATCGGCAATGCCACATAGGGACTTTCGAAGTTCATCCGGTGCAGTACCCGGTAGCGCTCCTTCGGCATATCGGCGCCCAGGACGCTGACAGTACCGGAGGTCGGCGTCACCAGCCCCATGATCATGGCGATGGTCGTCGTCTTGCCGGCGCCGTTGCCGCCGAGCAGCCCGGTGATCGAGCCGGGCGCAAGGCGAAAGGAGATGCCATCGACCGCCACCACGCCCTTGTAGCGCTTGACCAGGCGGTCGACGGCGATGGCGGAAGTGGCATTTGAGTCCATTCGCGGCGTCCGATTAGCCGGTGAGATGTGACGCCGTAGCGCGGCCAGCGCAAGCCCCACGGCGTGCGCTTCCCGGCAATTTGTGCGGGGGACGCCAGGCGTTAGACTGCGGTCTATGCCCTCGCTCGGCCTTGCTCAGAATCATCCGCGCCGCAATGTGCGCCTCGACACCTTGGTGCGCCTGCGCTGGCTCGCCGTCATCGGGCAGACCACCACGGTGCTGGTGGTCTATTTCGGCCTCGACTTCACCTTGCCGATCTGGGCATGCCTCGCGGTCATCGCGCTGTCGGGCTGGCTCAATGTGGCGCTGCGGCTGCGCTTTCACATGACGCAGCGGCTCGAGCCTGACCGCGCCGCCTGGCTTTTGGCCTTTGATGTCGCCGAATTGGCGGTATTGCTGTTCCTCACCGGCGGATTGCAGAACCCATTCGCCTTCCTGTTCCTGGGGCCGGTGTTGCTGTCGGCTACGGCGCTGCCGCCGCGCTTCACGCTAATTCTCGGCGCCTTCGCGATGGCCTGCGCGACCGTGCTGGCGTTCGCGCATTATCCGCTGCCGTGGGACAGCGACGACCCCCTGAAACTGCCGCCGATCTACATGATGGGCGTCTGGCTCGCGATCCTGCTCGCCATTGGATTCATTGGCGTCTATGCTTGGCAGATCACCGAGGAATCGCGCCAGCTCGCCGAGGCGCTGGCCGCCACCGAACTGGTGCTGGCGCGCGAGCAGCATCTCTCGCAGCTCGACGGGCTCGCCGCCGCCGCCGCGCATGAGCTCGGCACGCCGCTGTCCACCATCGCGGTGATTGCCAAAGAGCTTGAGAATGCGATTGCCTCCGACGCGCCGCATGGCGACGACGTGCGGCTGCTGCGGGAGCAGGCCGCGCGCTGCCGCGATATCCTCGCCAAACTCACCGAACTGTCGGCGAGCGGCGAGCCGTTCGACCGCACGCCGCTCTCGGCGCTGATCGAGGAAGTAGTAGCGCCGCACCGCAATTTTGGCATCGCCATCGACGTCTCCGCGCCGGGCGAACGCAATGGCGAACCGCTCGGCGCGCGCAATCCGGCAATCCTTTACGGCCTCGGCAATCTGTTGGAAAACGCCGTCGATTTTGCGCGCACGCGCGTCGCGGTCGGCACGCAATGGAACGAAGATGCGATCGAAGTGACCATCGGCGACGACGGCCCGGGATTCGCGCCCGAAATCATGGACCGCATCGGCGAGCCCTACGTCACGAGCCGCCGCCGCAGTGCAAACGAATCCGATGAGATGCCGGCCGGACTGGGTTTGGGCTTTTTCATCGCCAAGACGTTGCTCGAACGATCCGGCGCCACGCTCAGTTTCGAGAACCGTTCGTTTCCCGAACGCGGCGCCGTCATCACCGTGCGCTGGAGTCGGCGCGATTTCGAGCGGCCTTTGACGTTCGCAGCATCTTGAGATTGGCGCGTATGTTGACTATGTTAAGTCATATATCTTCTGCGCTGCGAAAATAATTCAAATTTGCAATAATGGGTGCACCGTGGATATGGCGACGAGCGAAGCCGCGAAGCTGAGCGAAAAGATTCCCGGCGAACGATCCGTGCTGGTCGTCGAAGACGACCGCTCGTTCCTGCAACGACTGGCCAAGGCGCTCGAGAGCCGCGGTTTTGCCGTCGCCATCGCCGAATCGGTGGCGGACGGATTGCGCCAGGTTGAACAGGCTGCGCCGGCTTTCGCGGTGGTCGACATGCGGCTCGGCGACGGCAACGGGCTCGACGTGATCTCCGCGCTCAAGCGCCGCCGGCCCGATGCGCGCGGCATCATCCTCACCGGCTACGGCAACATCGCCACCGCGGTGAACGCGGTGAAAATGGGCGCGGTCGATTATCTGGCCAAGCCGGTCGACGCCGACGACGTGGTCGCTGCCCTGCTCGCGCACGACAACAACAAGATCGAGCCGCCGGAAAACCCGATGTCGGCCGACCGCGTGCGCTGGGAGCATATCCAGCGCATCTACGAATTGTGCGGGCGCAATGTCTCGGAGACCGCGCGGCGGCTCAACATGCACCGCCGCACGCTGCAGCGGATTTTGGCCAAAAGGGCTCCGCGCTAGCGGAGGCCGTCTTATAAGATAATGCGCGCGCCGCGCTAGGTCACGTCCCCATAAGGCCCCGCCGGATCCACGAGCGATTGCAGCCGCAGGGCCGCGGCGCGGGCGAACAACAGCAGCATGGATTTGCGCGTGGCCGCGTTGAGCCGATGCTCGGGCGCCTCGGCGATCAAATGCGCGCCAAACGCATCTGCCACGATCAATCCGGCGTCCGGCGGGAAAATCTCGCGCGGCACTTCCATGCAAGTGGCGAAGTACAGCCGGTCGCAATGGGCGCGGTAGTCCTGCCATTTCTGGTCGGCACGAAAATCCGCCACCGAGGATTTGATCTCGACGATCCAGAGTTCGCCGCCGGAATCGAGAGCCACCAGATCGGCACGCCGGCCGGACGGCAGGCCTAGTTCGCTCACCACGGAAAAGCCGTGCGCGTGCAGCAGGCGCGCCGTGCCGCGCGCGACGGCGAGCGCGGTTTCCGACTGCCGTCCGTCGGTCGGCATTTGCAGCGGTTGTCTGGCGGCGAGGCTCATGGGACGAGTTTAGCACGTTCCGGAAAAGTGGCAGCCAGGGTCTCGCGATTGGCCTGGATCACGCCGCGCTCGGTGATCAGCCCGGTGACGAGACGCGCCGGCGTGACGTCGAAGCCGTAATTGGCGACTGGCGAGCCGTCCGGCACCACCTGCACGGTTTCGATGCGCCCGTCCGCGGTCTTGCCGGTCATGGTCGCCACTTCGCCGGCACCGCGCTGCTCGATCGGAACTTCAGCAAGGCCGTCGCTGACCGAAAAATCGATGCTCGGCGACGGCGACGCCACATAGAATGGCACGTTGTTGTCGGCGGCGGCCAGCGCCTTCAAATATGTGCCGATTTTGTTGCAGACGTCGCCTTGTGCCGTCACACGATCGGTACCGACCATCACCAGATCGACTAAGCCGTGCTGCATCAGATGGCCGCCGGTATTGTCGGGGATGACGGCGTGCGCAACGCCGTGCCGGCCAAGCTCCCAGGCCGTGAGCGAGGCGCCCTGGTTGCGCGGGCGCGTTTCATCGGCGAACACATGCACCGCAATGCCCTTGTCGTGCGCCATATAGATCGGCGCGGTCGCCGTGCCCCAATCGACCGTCGCCAGCCAGCCGGCATTGCAGTGGGTCAGCAAATTGACGCGCGCGCCTTTTTTGCGCGCCGCGATCGCTTCGATGAGTTTCAAGCCGTGACGGCCGATCGCCTGGTTGATGGCCACGTCCTCGTCGGCAATCTCGTTGGCCCGCTGCAAGGCCGCGGCGACCCGCTCGGCGCGCGGCCGGTTGCGCACCGCGGCCAGCATCTGATCGAGCGCCCATTTGAGATTGATCGCGGTCGGCCGCGACGCCAGCAGCGCCGCACAAGCGCGCTCGAGGTTCTCGTCGGACGCATCGGTGCCCAACGCCAGCCAAACGCCGTAAGCCGCGGCCGCCCCGATCAGCGGCGCGCCACGCACCTGCATCGTCTTGATCGCGCGCACGGCGTCATCCAGCGTCGTCAGTCGCGCCCTGGCAAAGCGATGCGGCAGCAGGGTCTGATCGATGATGCCGACGCCATCGCCTTCGACCCAGATCGTGCGCATCGGCTTGCCGTCGACTTTCATACGCCACTTCTTATCGCGCTTCGCAAACGCCGACAAATTGCGGCGGTCCGCAGATCTCGTCGCCTTGCGTCCATTCCAGCTTCATCACCGTCGCTCAAGCGGCGCGACGGCTACGGGCGCGAACAGGCAAAGAGTTCGCCGGCGCACGCCGCGGACAGCTTTGACCGCGCGGTGGAAGCGACGCTGCGCGCGCAGATCAAGCGCTAGACTTGCTTTTTCCCTATCCCCGCAAGCGGGGAGAGGTGATAGAGAGCGTGGGCGGGAGAGGTGGCCATGCCGCCGATCGGCTACGAAAAGGAATACGACAACCGCGGCCGCGTGCCCGAGCACCCGGAGATTTTCGCGCGCTGGCAGCGTGAGGCGGCGGCCTACCGCAAGGCCGCGCCCGGCGCCGAATTTGGGCTTTCTTACGGGCCCTCGCTGCGCCAGATTATCGATCTGTTCCCGGCCAAGGACGACGATGCGCAGACCCCGCTCGCCATGTTTATCCA
>JBOHII010000017.1:0-3952 GCA_050725955.1 Pseudolabrys sp.
GTATCAATATGCTCGGCCAGCCGGCCTCGCTCGACGGCCGCCAGGCGGTGACGCTGCCGCTGCGCTTCAAGGACGGCACGGCGTTTCTCGGGCCCATTCCGCTGGGGAATACGCCGGCGCGGTTTTAATTAATCGTCAGCGGCATACGGCTTGGGCAGCGGCGCATGAGGCAGGCCCGGGTGCGGGCGGCCGAAGTCGGGCGAGGCTGAATCTTGTCCGATATCGACAATGCCCTTGCGGATTTCACGGGTGCGCACGAAGTGCTCATAGAGCGCCTCGCCGTCGCCGTTGCGGATCGCCTTGGTCAAAAGCGAAATGTCCTCGTTGAAGCGTCCGAGCATTTCCAAGACCGCGTCCTTGTTGGCAAGGAACACGTCGCGCCACATGGTCGGGTCGGAAGCCGCGATGCGCGTGAAATCGCGGAAGCCGCCGGCCGAGAATTTCAGCACTTCCGAGCGCGTTACGGTTTGCAGCTCGTCGGCGGTGCCGACGATGGTGTAGGCGATCAGGTGCGGCAGATGGCTGGTGATGGCGAGCACCAGGTCGTGATGATCGGGCGCCATGCGGTCCACGTTGGCGCCGAGCAGGCTCCAGAAGGCGGCGAGCTTGTCCACCGCCTTGGCATCGGCGCCTGCGGGCGGCGTAAGGATGCACCAGCGGTTCACGAACAGTTCGGCAAAGCCGGCATCGGGTCCGGAGTATTCGGTCCCGGCGACCGGATGCGCCGGCACGAAATGCACATTCTTCGGCAAATGTGGGCCCATGTCGCGCACAATTGAGCCTTTGACCGAACCCACGTCTGAAACAATTGCGCCGGGCGCCAGATGCGGGCCGATCTCCTTGGCCACCGCGCCGCACGCGCCGACCGGAATGCAGACGATCACAAGGTCGGCGCCCTCGACCGCCGCGGCATTGCTCTCCACCACCTGGTCGGCAAGGCCCAATTCGGCCACACGCCTGCGGGTCTGCGGCGAGCGTGCGGTGGCGACGATCGAGCGCACCGCACCCTGCGCGCGGGCGGCGCGCGCGATCGAGGAGCCGATCAGCCCGGCCCCGATCAGCGCAAGGCGGTTGAACAGGGTGGCCGGTTTGCTCACGCGGCTTTTCCTAAAAACTCGGCGAGCGCTTTCACCACCAGCCGGTTGGCCTCCTCGGTGCCGACGCTCATGCGCAGCGCGTTTGGCAGCTTGTAGGCGCCAACCTGGCGCAGCACGAGGCCGCGCTTGCTCAAGAATGCATCGGCGTCCTTGGCGGTCTTGCCCTTGGTCTCAGGGAAGTGGATCAGCACGAAATTCGCCACACTCGGCGTCACCGTTAGGCCGAGCTTACCGATTTCATCGGTGAGCCAGGCGAGCCAGCGCGTATTGTGCGCGCGCGAGAATTCGATATGCGCGGTGTCGCGGATTGCCGCAATGCCGGCGGCGATTGCCGGCGCGGTGACGTTGAACGGTCCGCGAATGCGGTTGACCGCGTCGACGATGGACGCGGGGCCGTACATCCAGCCCAGGCGGAGCGCCGCCAGCCCGTAAATCTTGGAGAAGGTGCGGCACATCACGACATTTTCCGACGTGGCCACCAGTTCGATGCCGGACTCGTAGTCGTTGCGTTGCACGTATTCGGCGTATGCCGCGTCCAGCACGAGCAGCACCTGCCCGGGCAAGCCGTTCTGCAGCCGCTTGACCTCGTCGAACGGAATGTAAGTTCCCGTCGGATTGTTCGGGTTGGCGAGAAACACGACCTTGGTGCGCGGCGTGACGCATTTGAGAATGGCGTCGACGTCGGCGGTGAAATTCTTCTCCGGCGCAACGACGGGCTTGGCGCCGGTGCCCATGGTCGCGATCGGATAAACCAAAAATCCGTGCGTTGTGTTAATCGCCTCGTCGCCGTCGGCGAGATAGGCGCGTGCGATCAAATTGAGCAGATCGTCGGAGCCGGCGCCGCAGACGATGCGCGACGGATCGAGACCGAAGGCTTCGCCGATTGCTTCGCGCAAGGCGGACGCCGAGCCGTCGGGGTATTCCGCCAGGTGCTCGGCCACGGCGCGGTAGGCCGCGATCGTGCTCGCGCCCGGCCCCAACGGCGTCTCGTTGGAGGAGAGCTTGAACACTTTGGCGGCGCCGGGCGCATCGCTTTTGCCCGGGACGTAGGGGCTAATGTAGAGCACGCCGGAGCGCGGTTGCGGTCGGTTGGCGGTCATGAGCGGCTTTCGAGCGATCAGGGCTTGTCGGCGGCAACCGTATAGCGGGTCGCGTGGCTGCCGACGAGGCCCGCCGAACGCACCGTGGCGCCAGCCTTTACCAGGGCCGCGCTGATCGTTTCGAGGCTCACGTCGGTCGGCAAGGTGATCAGTAAGGCGGCGCCGTCAAAGGCGCGGTCGGGTACGGCGATGAACTCCGCCAAGGTCGACAGGGCCTGCGCCGCCGGCGCACCCCAGCCGGAGACGCGCACGCTCCACATCGCCGTTTCGGTAGCCATGGCGTCGGCGGCGACCCGCGAAAGCACAAACACCGGCAGGGCGGCCGGGTGGTCGGCGCGTTCGACGAAGGGCAGGCGAGCGATGATTTTTGGCGCCGTGTCGAATTCGAGCGCGCTCCACCAGGCGCCGGCCGATGCCACGGCTAAGGCGGGCACCAGGCCGAGATCGCCTTTCGACGTCGATACCGCCGCTACCACCGCGGCGGCGCCCATATGCGCCACGAACGGCACCGTGAAGCCGAAATGAAACCGCGCGGAATCCCGCATCAAGGCGTCTCCCGCCGACAGATCGGCATGCACCGAGAACGGCGCCTGCACGTAGGTGAAGGTCGAGATGATCACCCGCCAGATGCTTTCGGCGGTGTCGAGCGGCAATATTCCCTTATGCCGTTTGACCAGCCGGCGCATCATCTCGGCCTCGCGCGCCGGGCGGAACGCCGAGCCGCTTGCCTGGCTGCGCTTGACCGAAATCAGCCGGTCGATGATCTCGCCGCGCTGCATCAGGAGCCGGTGCATCGCCTCGTCGATCCGGTCGATCTCCTTGCGCAAATCGTCCAATGCTGGTGTTTCGGGGGCCTTTGCCATGACGGCATTGATAGGAGGGCCAAATCTCGAAATCAACAACGCCTTGAAACCAAAGAAATCGTTGACAGTAAGGTGTCAGATTGACAGTTAAACGGCCCGTAATGCGGGATAATGTCCTGGGAATGCGGGCGCCGGGAGCGCTAGGCGACATGGTCGATGCCAATCTGACGGGCCGGCGCGAAGCGGCGGAGCCTCCGCGCGAGGCGGATACGCCGCATGAGTCGCTGGTCGTGCGCTTCGGGCCGGACAAGCCGCTCAAGCTCGATGCCGGCGTCGAGCTCTCGCCCTTCCAGATCGCCTACAAGACTTACGGCACGCTCAATGCGCAGCGCTCCAACACCGTGCTCGTCTGCCATGCGCTGACCGGCGATCAGCATGTCGCGAGTTTGCATCCGGTCACGCACAAGCCGGGCTGGTGGGAGACGATGGTCGGGCCCGGCAAGCCAATCGATACCGAGCGCTATTTCGTGATCTGCCCCAACGTCGTTGGCGCCTGCATGGGCACCACAGGTCCGTCCTCAATCAATCCGAAGACTGGCAAGTCGTGGGGCCTGGAATTTCCCGTCATCACCATCCGCGACATGGTGCGCGCGCAAGCCATGCTGCTCGATCATTTGGGCATCGAAACCCTGTTTTCGGTGGCCGGCGGATCGATGGGCGGCATGCAGGCATTGCAATGGGCGGCGAGCTTTCCGCAGCGCGTGTTCTCGGCGCTGCCCATCGCCTGCGCCACCCGCCATTCGGCGCAAAACATCGCCTTCCACGAGGTCGGCCGCCAGGCGATCATGGCCGATCCGGAATGGCGCGGTGGCCGCTATTCATTGGAAGGCACCAACCCGCGCCGCGGGCTGGCAGTCGCGCGCATGGGCGCACATATCACGTATCTGTCCGA
>JBOHII010000018.1:0-3126 GCA_050725955.1 Pseudolabrys sp.
CGGTTTCATAATGCCGCGCCAGGCTTGCCAGATCGTCGCGGCGGATTTCCTCGTGCAGCTTCGTCAGCTCGCGGCAGACCGCGGCGGCGAGCGCGCCGAGGCCGGTGGCAAGATCGGCAAGCGACGCCGCAAGGCGCGGGCCGCTTTCGAACAGCACCAGCGTGGCGGGAATCGCGGCGAGCCGGGCGATGCGCTTTTGCCGCGCGCTTTGTTTGGGCGGAAGAAAGCCTTCGAAGAAGAAACAATCGGTCGGCAGCCCGGCGGCGGTGAGCGCGGTCAACAGCGCGGAGGCGCCCGGAATCGGAATGACGGTAAAGCCCGCGTCCACCGCTTCGCGCACCAGCCGGTAGCCAGGATCGGAAATCAGCGGCGTGCCGGCATCCGATACCAGCGCGACGGCCTCGCCCGCGGAAAGGCGCGCCAGCAGCTTGGGCCGCGCCGCGGCCGCGTTGTGCTCGTGATAGGACGTGAGCGGGGTCGCAATGCCGTAGTGCTCGGTGAGCTTGCGGGTGACGCGGCTGTCCTCGCAGGCGATCACATCGGCGCCGGCCAGCGTCTCAAGCGCGCGCAGGCCGATGTCGCGCAGGTTGCCGATCGGCGTTGCCACCAGATAGAGGCCGGCCGCCAACGGTGGGGCGTCGACGGCCTGCCCGGCGAGCGCGTAGCGGCGCGGCCGGCCGGCTCCCGCGGTTTTGCCATCTCTCGCCATGAAGGCTACTTTAGACGGCGGTCCAGGGCGCGTCATCGTGACAGATTCCCTTTCTTTTTCACGGCCTTAACTTTTGCAGGACAAAACCGGCGATAATCGGTAGGACTGACATAGAATTGTCGCGTGGGGAGCGGCCATGGCTGGGTGGTTGCCAGAGGAAATGGGGGCGCGGTCGCCTACGCGGCGACGGCTTTGCGCCGTGCTCGGCATTGCCGCCGCCGCCCTTGCGCTTTCCGCCTGTGGCACCACCGAATATTTGTCCAACCAGATCAATGACGTGTTCACGCCGGCATCGCCGCCGCCGACGCCCGTGGCGCCGCCGCCAGGCTCGAGCGCGATCGGTACCGGGCAAGTTCGCGTTGGGCTGATTTTGCCGTTGACGGCGCAGGGCAATGCCGGCGTCGCCGCGCAGTCGATGAAGAACGCCGCCGAAATGGCGCTTGCCGAATTCAAAAATCCGAACATTCAGTTGCTGGTGAAAGACGACGGCGGCACGCCGCAAGGCGCGCAGGCCGGCGCGACGCAGGCGATCGGCGAAGGCGCCGAGATCATCATCGGTCCGCTGTTTGCGGAAGCCGTGCGCGCCGTCGGGCCGGTCGCGCGCCAGCGTGGCATTCCGGTGATCGCGTTTTCGACCGATGTCAGCGTCGCCGCGCATGGCGTTTATTTGCTGAGCTTCCTGCCGGAGACCGACGTCAAGCGCATCGTTGACTACGCCATCTCGCGCGGCAAACGCTCGTTCGCCGCGCTCATGCCGGACAGCGCCTATGGTGGGGTGGTGGAAGCCGCGTTCCAGCAGGAAGTGTCGCGGCGCGGGGGCCGTATCCTGGCGCTGGAAAAATATCCGCTCGATCCGGGCAAGCTGGCCGAGCCGGCGCGCCGCGTGGCGCAGGCGGCCGGCCGCGTCGATTCGATTTTCATTCCGGACGGTCCCGACGCGGTACCACAAGTGGTGCGGGCGCTCGCCGCCGGCGGCGTCAACTTGAAGCGCGTGCAATTGCTCGGCACCGGGATCTGGGCCGACGACCAGCGCATCTATTCCGACGCCGCACTCGACGGCGGATTGTATCCAGCGCCGGAGCCGGGCGGCTACCGCAGTTTCGCAGGCCGCTACCGCGCCCGTTTCGGGCAGGAGCCGGTGCGCACGGCGACGCTCGCCTATGACGCGGTCGCGCTGGTTGCCGCGCTGGTGAAGACGCAAGGCGCACAGCGTTTCAGCGAACAGGTGCTGACCAATTCCTCGGGCTTTGCCGGAATCGATGGCGTGTTTCGCTTTCGCCCCGACGGCAGCAACGAGCGTGGCTTGGCCGTGCTGCGCGTCACGCCCTCGGGCGGCCAGGTGGTCAGCCCGGCGCCGAAATCGTTTGCACCGGGGACTTAAGCCTTTTTCGTACGCGTGATTTTTTGCGACCTTCCTTCGCCCGCCGAGCCGAAGCGGGCTTCGCGAAGGCGGGAAACCGGTTCCCGCTTTTCGGGATCAGGCGCTAGCTGTGAGCTTTCAATAGGTTGTCCATCCGGTCCAGACCGAGGAAGCTGGAGTTGTCGAAGCTTCAGCAATCCCGGAGGACCGGATGAACGTGCATAAGAATGCCCGTCTAACGCCGCTTGGTCGAGAGCGGATTGTGCGGCAGATGCAGAACGGGCAGACGCCGAAGGCCGTAGCGGTGGCCGCAGGCGTCTGCCCGCGGACGGTTCGCAAATGGGTCGATCGGTATCGTCGCGAAGGCCTGGCCGGACTGCGCGATCGCAGCTCGCGGCCGCACCGCCTGAACCGGCCGACGCCGCAGGCCGTTGTCGAGCAAGTTGAGGCTCTGCGCCGGGCCCGTCGCACCGGCAAGCAGATCGCCGTTGAACTTCATATCTCGCCGGCGACGGTGAGCCGCATTCTCAAACGCCTGGGTCTCAACCGGATCAGCGCCTTGGAGCCGGCCCCGCCGGTCCACCGCTACGAACGCGACAGGCCCGGGGAGATGATCCACCTCGACATCAAAAAGCTTGGTCGATTCGCGCGTTCTGGCCACAGGGTCACCGGCAACCGCCAGGGTTGCCGCAACGCTGGTGCGGGCTGGGAGTTCGTCCATGTCGCTATCGATGATCACTCGCGCATCGCCTTCGCCAAGATCATGCCCAACGAGAAGAAGCGCAGCGCCGTCGCTTTCCTCAAGGCCGCGCTCGCCTACTACGAGAGCCTCGGCGTCAAAGTCGAGCGCGTGATGACCGACAACGGCTCTTGCTACAAGTCCTTCGCCTTCCGCAGAGCCTGCAAGCGGTTCGGGCTCCGCCACATCCGAACCAAGCCCTACACGCCAAGAACCAACGGCAAGGCCGAGCGCTTTATCCAGATTAGCTTGCGCGAATGGGCCTATGCACAGGCCTATCGAAACTCAGAACAGCGAAAGGCCGAGCTACCGGTCTGG
>JBOHII010000019.1:0-2337 GCA_050725955.1 Pseudolabrys sp.
CTGGCTGACCAGGGCTTGTGCCGACTGCACCAGCTTGGTGATCGCCGTGATGCCGTTGTTGGCCGCCTGAATGGTGTTGATGCCGTTGGACATCGTGTCCAGCAGGCCGCTCAGCGAGTTGGCGCGGTTGTTGAGGCCTTGCGCGGTGAAGAAGCTGATGGCGTTGTCGAGGGCCGAATTGACCTTGTTGCCCGTCGCCAGTCTGTTTTGGGTCTGGGTGATCAGGTCCGAAGTCGACTGCAATTGCAGCAGGTTCGCACGAACACCCGCGGAAAGAACGATGTTAGACATCTTACTGGTACCCTTCTGGTGAAATTGCCGTACTGGCAGCTACGCGTTGCCTGATCCAGTGGATCGAGTATTTCTTCGCACACGGCTCCAAATGCCGCGTAAAAGTTCATGGTTAATGAGTTACTTCTTCTTTATTGCAGTCAGTCCAATTTTATTCGAATTGGACGATGGGTTTTGCAGGAGATCGCGCAAATCTTGCTCAAATCGCGTGCAAAGAATGGGCATCGCGGCCCGGCGCGTTCCATATTAACAATTCGCTAGGGGTTAAGCTTTCTTAACCGTCTTGCCTTAAGTATTCACCCTGCAAGGACGCACTCATGTCGTCGGTTATCGGTTCTGCGGTTGTCGGGATTTCGTACTCGTCGCTTTTCAGCACGAGTTCGACTTCGAATTGGATTGCCGACACGATGACCGCGATCCAGAACCAGCAAAACGAAGGCGGCCTGCTGGGGATGCTGGATAACGCCGCCGGCGGCGACGGCAGCATCAGCTCTTTTCTGGGCCAAAGTTCGAACGCCGCGAACGCGCTGGCGACGATTTCACAAACCAACGTCACCAATGCCGGGAGTTTGTTCGCGAATATTGCCGCGACAAATCAACAGCAGGCGGCCGCGAAGAAACTGCAAGAAGCGTTGAGTCAGTCGCAGCCGACTGTAAAGCCGACCAACACGCTCGCACCGGTTATTTATCTCTCGGATGGCACGACGATCGACACCAATAACAATATCATGACGATGCCGGACGGCACCCAATACGACACGGTGACCGGCACGAAATACGTCGATCCCTCCTCCATCATCCAAATGGCCAACGGCGCCTACCTCAACACCAGCACCAATATTCTCACGCTTTCCGACGGCTCTCAGATCAATACGGTAACGGGGCTGAAGGTTGCGGTGTCGGCATAAGTTGCGCAGCTTTTCGGCAATGAACGATCAGAGCGTGCGGCTGAGCGCCAGCGGCTGGCTGGCTTTGGCGCCTGGCGAATTGGCGCGGCCCGAAGCACCGTAAGTCGAGGGCGCCCGCTTGCGCGCGAGTTCCTCCGACACGCCGCGAATGATGCCCTCGGAGACCGCATGGGCGGTCGCCAGTACAGTCAGGTTGGTCTGCAATAGCGCCTGAAAATCGGCGTTGCGCTTGCGCAAGCTATCGACCGCACCCGGAACCGCGCGGGCGATCAATGCGCGGGCTGCGATCAACCGGGTGCTTTCGACGGCATAGCTGCGTGCGAGCTCCGCCTTGGCTTCTTCCAATTTGGCTGCTTCGCGCAATCGGCCGGCGCGCACATGCGCGGTCTCTTCGGCGAGGGTGTCGACCAGCCGGTCCATGATAGCGTTCAATGTCGCGATCGCCCGCTCGGCCTCGGCGGCGCTGGTAATTGGGATATCGCTCAAGGGCGCGCTCACGGATGAATCTCCTGCTGCGCCATCAGGCTGCGATAGACGTGATCGGCGATGCCGATGCCGCCGGCTTTGACGATCGCCTTGGCGTACTGGTCGGTCAGCACCGAGCGCCAGACGCCGGTCGCACCCTCGCCGCCGAACGGGCCTTCGCCGTCGACGCCGGTGAACATGTGCTGGAACATGGAATTGAGGAATACCGCCTCGAAGTCCTGCGCCGCCGCGTGCGCCTTCGCTTTGCCGGCGGCCGAGAGTTTGCCGGCGGCCGGCGCGTTCAAATTGAGCATGTCAAGCGGGCTCAGTCCCGGCATGGTTGAGGCGAGGGCGGAAGCCATCACATCACCTCGATGTCGGCCTGGATCGCGCCCGAGGCCTTGATCGCCTGAAGGATCGCGATCATGTCGCGCGGGCTGATGCCGAGTGCGTTGAGGCCATCGACCAGTTGCTGCAACGACACGCCATCCTTGATCGTCGCGAGCCGCTTGCCGTCTTCCTGCACGCCGATCTGGGTGCGCGGCACCACGCGGGTGGTGCCGTTCGAGAACGGCTCCGGCTGGCTCACTTGCGGCGTTTCAGTGACGGTGACGGTGAGGTTGCCTTGGGCGACGGCGACCATCGAAACCCGAACGTCGCGGCCCATGACGAT
>JBOHII010000020.1:0-2647 GCA_050725955.1 Pseudolabrys sp.
CACCGACGTGACGCCGGTCGGCCATACATTGCAGCTTGCTGCGGCGGCGGGGATCATCGGCGGCGTCGTCTATTGGCTGATCGCCGGCCGCCGGGCGGGCGCTTGGCGCGCCGGTTGACTTTCCTCCACCGTCTCGCTCGGCTGGGTCGGGTCGCCGCAAGGACCGCGCATGATCCCGAATTGCCTGCCCCTGACATGATCGGGTTGGATAGCGGTTTTTCGGACAAGATCATGCGCCAGGGGCAAGCATGAATCGAACTGGATTGATTGTCGCGCTTGCCATCGCCGTCGTGGTCGGTGTGGCGTTCGGGTTCTATCCGCAACTCGATTTGATGCTCGCCGCGCCGTTCCACGCCATCACGATCAACGGCATCGCCTTTGGATTGCACGTTTATCCGCCGCTGATGCTCGTCCGCAATCTCGGGCTATGGCTGGGGGCGGCGCTGATCGTGCCGGCGGCGGCCGCGCTGGTCGTCAAACTGATTTTGCCGAAGCGCAAGCTGCTGATCTCCGGCCGTGCCATCGTGTTCCTGATCGCGACGCTGGTTCTCGCACCCGGTTTGGTGGTCAATGTCGGGCTCAAGGATCACTGGGGCCGGCCGCGGCCGATCGATGTCGTGCAATTCGGCGGCAATCAGCATTTTGTCGCCTGGTGGGATTGGCGCGGCGATTGCCCGAACAATTGCTCGTTCGTTTCCGGCGACGTGTCGGGCGCATTCTGGACACTGGCGCCGGCGGCGCTCGCGCCGCCGCCGTGGCGGGCGCTCGCCTACGGCGCCGCGCTCGCGCTCGGCACCGGCATGGCCGTGGCGCGCATGCTGGCGGGCGCGCATTTCTTCACCGACGTGGTGTTCGCAGGGGTGTTCACGTTTTTGATCATCTGGATCGTCTACGCGCTGATCTACCGCTGGCCGCGCACGCGGCTCAGCAACGAAGGTATCGAGCACGGGCTCGAACGGATTTGCGGATTTTTCCGCAAGCGGAAAAGCGAACTTTGATTGCCGCAAACGAAATCGCTGGGCGCATGGCCCGGCGACGGACTTCGGCGGCGGCGACGGCGCCTCAGCGCAGCGCGCGCTGGTCGTGCAGGGAAGGCGCCCTGTTGCGCGGATCGGACACGCCGGCGCCGCGCAGCGATCGTTCGGCGTCGAGCTTCTCGGCAAACAGCGTGATGGTCTTGGCGTAGACTACCGCCTTGTTCCATTCCTGGATCACCGCGAAGTTCGGTTGGCCCTGGTTCCAGCCTTGGCCGCGCTGCCAGCCGTGGCTCTTGAGATAATTGGCGGTGGAAGCGATCACGTCCGGCGCGTTGTGAATGAGATCGGCGTGGCCGCGGCCGTCGAAATTGACCGCGTATTTCACGTAAGAGCTCGGCAGGAATTGGGTCTGACCGATTTCGCCGGCCCAGTCGCCGATCATGTTGGCCGCGGTCATGTCGCCATGATCGACGATGCGCAACGCGGCGGTGAGTTCGGCCTGGAATTTGTCGGTGCGGCGGCAGTCATAGGCGAGCGTCGCCACCGAACGCAGAATGTTCCACTTGCCCTGGTTGACGCCGTAGTCGGTCTCCAGGCCCCAGATCGCGACCACCACTGCACCGGGCACGCCGTATTTCTGCTCGACGCGCCGGATGACGGCGGCGTGCTGCTGCATTTGTCTGGCGCCTTTGACCATCCGGTCGCGCGAGATCATGCGCCCGGAAAACTGCTCGAAGCTCTGCCTGAACACGCCCTGGCGGCGGTCGGCGGCGAGCACCTTGTCGTCGAGGGAGAGCCCGTCGAGCGCGGCGAGGCCGCGTTTGGAAATGCCCTGGGTGGCGGCTTCCCTCTTGAACTCGGCAAGGAAGGCGTTGAACCCGCCCTGGTGATTGCACTGCGCGGCCAGCGCCGGCACGGCGGTGACGAACAGGGTGCCGCCGAGTACCGCGGCGAAAGTGACGCTAACGCTTGACATCGATTGCCCCCACCGATGACGGTCCGGTTTGCGTGCAGCATTATAGCAGTGTGGCGGCGCCGCCAGCGGGATCGTACGGTAAGCTTAATCGGCGCGGTTGTGTGACAGTGCGGGGCTGGGCGGTGCTAAAATCGCGTCGATTCGTGGCAGGAGGTGTTTATGGCCGAGTCCGAGAACGGCGTTAAACGGGTACTGCAGATAAAGGCGCGGGCCCTGGGCGACCCGTCGCAGGTGCTCCCGCTCGTCCGCAGCGCCGCCCCGTTCTACCGGACGCTCGGCGGCACCAGCTTCCGCGTGCTGCAAAACGTCGACGATCCGGCCCAGTTGCTGGTCGAGATCGAGTATGCCGCCCATGCTGCGCTCGAACTCAACCGCCACAACCTGGCGAGCGACCCCATGGTGCGTACCTTCCTGCAGGGTTGGCGCGCTATCCTGCAGGGCAGCGCCGACATGGACGTGTACGAGGATGTGACTGAATCCTCGTGATCGAGGGGGCTGCCCCGCCCCTTGACCGCCCCCGTCAACCTGAGTTCAACAAAGCCGGGAAAGGCCGCCGGACCATGTCGCCGGGGCCGCCACGGAAAGAAGCCCAATGGCCGCTAGCGACAAAAAGGCGCCTAAGAAGGTCGTGCTCGCTTATTCCGGCGGGCTCGATACCTCGATCATCCTGAAATGGTTGCAGGCGACCTACGGC
>JBOHII010000021.1:0-9465 GCA_050725955.1 Pseudolabrys sp.
GCGCCTCGGCGGGTGCGAAGGTTTTTCGCCCGCGCGCGGTGAGCGCGAGATGGCTCTGCCGCGCGTCCGCACGCGAGGTCTTGCGCGAGATCAGGCCGCGCTTTTCGAAATTGCGCAGCACGCGCGAGAGATAGCCGGCGTCGAGATCGAGCGCGTGGCCGATGTCGCTTGCTCTCACCGCATCGCCGTGGGCGATCTCGTAGAGCACGCGCATTTCCCCCAAGGAGTAGGGGCTGTCGAGATAGGTCTTGCGCAATACGCCGATGCGCCGCGTGTAGAAGCGGTTGAAGCGGCGCACCGCGCCGATGCGTTGCTCGATCGCGCTCATGGGGCAAGCGTCGGCCAATTAGTTGACTAAGTCAAGTATCTGGCCTCAGCGCGCCGGCCGCGCGCCGCTTGCCAGCATGGTCAGCCGGCGGCGGCCGATCCGGCGCAGCACTTCAGCCTCGGCGTCGGCGCCGTCGGGATGGCCGCCGATCGCGTCGTAGTGCCGGCGTGCGATCAGCAGGCCGTGCTCGGGCTTCGCGCCCCCGCCGAACGTGACGCGCACCAGCTCGATCAATTCGGCGAGCCCCGGCCGCAGCAGATCGGCAATGCCGGGCGGACGAAATACCGCGGCGCGTCCCACGCCCTCGATGCGGTCGGCCGCTTCGATGAAGCGTCCGGCGGACGCCACCCAGCCCGGCTCCGGCACGGTGCCGGCGCGCAAGAACATCAGCCACGGCGTGCGCGTTACGGCGGCTGCCGCTTTCAGCCGTTCGCCCAGCGGCGCGCTCGACGCCATGAAGCGGCAGCCGGCGATGTCGGCTACTTTCGCCGTCTCGTCGCGCGAGCCGGCATCGGCCACGATTACCTCGCCGAGCAGTCCTTCGGTCGCGCCCGGCACAAGCGCGGCAAGCGTCGGCACCAAGGCGCGCTCCGATTCGTGGGTGGCGATGATGGCGCTGAGCATGGAACCCCGGGCTTGTCGAACGGGTTACACCATATCATGTGGGATTTGCCGACCATGCCACGAGATCGGGGCCCTGAATGCCCAAATTATGGGCCGATATTTGTTCTTGTTATGTTCACATTCCGCCATTAGGTTATCGCCATGGCTCGACAAACTGCAGCCCTGAGACGCCCGCCGGAAAAGGAGCTGCCCTCCACGCCGGCGGGCGTCACTGTCGATGACGCCACCGAGCTTCTCGGCGTGGTGGTCGACCACGAGCGCCGGCGTGGGCGCGGCGCGCAGAGCAACGCCTCCGGCCGTTACGAGCCGCTTGCCCGCGTTGCATTCGATGACGGCTGGCGCTCGCTCGACGAATTGCCGCCGTTCAAGACGACCGTGCAGACCGACGCCACGCGCAAGATCATCACCCGTAACGACTCGCCCGACATCGGCTTCGATCGCTCGATCAATCCCTATCGCGGCTGCGAGCACGGCTGCGTCTACTGCTTCGCGCGGCCGACGCACGCCTATCTCGGCCTGTCGCCCGGGCTCGATTTCGAATCGAAACTGTTCGTGAAGCCGGAGGCGGCGGAGCTTCTGGAAAAGGAATTGGCGGCGCCCGGCTACTCTCCGAAAGTGATCGCCATCGGCACCAACACCGATCCGTATCAGCCGATCGAGCGGCGCTACAAGGTCATGCGCCGCATCCTCGAAGTGCTCGACCGCGCCGGGCACCCCGTAGGCATCGTCACCAAATCGGCCCTTGTTTTGCGCGATCTCGATATCCTTGCCCGCATGGCCGAGCGCAAGCTGGCGAAAGTCGCGCTATCGGTGACCACGCTCGATGCCGAGCTCGCGCGCAAGATGGAGCCGCGCGCGGCGACGCCGATGCGGCGTCTCGAAACGCTGCGGCGCCTCGCGCAGGTCGGCGTGCCGGCGACGGTGATGGTGGCGCCGGTGATCCCGGCGCTCAACGACATTGAGATCGAGCGCATCCTCGACGCCGCGGCGGCCGCCGGCGCCAAGGAAGCGGGCTATGTGCTGCTGCGCCTGCCGCTCGAAGTGCGCGACCTGTTCCGCGAATGGCTGCGGGCGAACTTCCCGCATCGCGATGAACACGTCTTCAAGCTGATCCGCGACATGCGCGGCGGCAAGGACTACGACTCAACGTGGGGCAAGCGCATGAAAGGCGCCGGCCCCTATGCCTGGATGATCGGGCGCCGCTTTGAGGTCGCGTGCGAAAAGCTCGGGCTCAATATCGCGCGCACGGCGCTGACCACCGAGCATTTCCGCCAACCCCAGAAGGGCAGCGCTCAGCTGAGCTTGTTTTAAGGTGCAGGCTCACGCGCCTCTGCGGGACCTTTGTGCCGAATAAAAAATGTAACTTAAGCTGCCGGGCGCACCACTGGGAAATCTCGGCCGACC
Organism: Pseudolabrys sp.; assembly: GCA_050725955.1. Classification (GTDB taxonomy): domain Bacteria; phylum Pseudomonadota; class Alphaproteobacteria; order Rhizobiales; family Xanthobacteraceae; genus Pseudolabrys. Next base: position 2,357 of record JBOHII010000021.1, read on the forward strand.
ACTTTATCGAGGCGAATCCAACTGGGGACCTGCTTGGATAGCTCGCGGTCGCCTTCGATCGTAAGGGCCTTGCCCTCCAAGTCGCGCCAAAGCGCGTGGCCGAGATACACCTTGACGAAATCGGCGATATTTCCGCGGAAGATGAGATCGACCGTAAAGCCCGGATCCTTGGCGCATACATCGGCGCCTGACCGCTCCAGCACCAGCCAGAGGATGCGGAATTTCGTGCGGCTCGCCGGCACGCCCGAAAATTCAAACCGCACGACCACGCGGTGGTTCGGCAGCGCATCCAGAATTGCGCGCTTGCGAAAACCCCATAACAGGATAGTTGGGTCAAGGTCGGTCGGTTTGATGCGGTCGCCCCCATGAACGAGGCCCCAGTGGCCGAGTTCGCTCACGACCGAACGGAAAGCATCACCGGCCGGGGTCAGCCAGTATTCGTGCCCGGTTCCGCCCTCGCGCGGGCGCCGCTCGATGATTCCGTGGTTTTCCAATTCACGCAGGCGCGCCACCAGCACAGCGCGCGAAATCAACGGAACGCCGCGGTGGATGTCGTTGAACGAATGAATGCCGGTCATCAGCTCGCGCATGATGAGGGGCGTCCAGCGCGTCGCCAAGACCTCTGAAGCCTTTGCGACCGGGCAAAACTGTCCGTAACCGCTGTCCATGCCATGAATTGAAGCATGTCCGGATGGGGATGACCAGTTCGGAAAACAGACTTGTTGGATGGTCACTCGACGGCAAGTATGGAGGGATGATCATCAAACTCGTAGGAGAGCACCATGACCGTTCTTACACCGCTGAAGAGTAAAGCCCGGACAACGTTCGATCTAGACCAGTTCGTTGTCGACTGCCGCAACGCGTTGGCGGCCGACAGATCACACAAATTGGTGCGCGAGGTCGTCAAGCGCGCCGTCGCAGATCCAGCGGCAATCCTCAAGACATTAGGAGAACCGCAGCGCGCCGCGCTCAAACCGCTCTACCGCTCCGGCGACCTGACGATTCTCAATCTCACCTGGGGTCCCCATATGGTGCTGCTGCCGCACGACCATAAGATGTGGGCCGTCATCGGAATCTACAGCGGCCGCGAAGACAACATCTTCTGGCGTCGGTCGCTGGATCAAGACGGAAAACTGGAGGCCGCCGGTGCGAAAGCGCTCAGCGTGGGTGACGCCGAGCCGCTTGGCCACAACATCATCCACTCTGTGATCAATCCGATTCCCCGGCTAACTGCTGCGATCCACGTCTATGGCGGCGATTTTTTTGCCGCCGAAAAAAGCGAATGGGACCCGGAAACCTTCAGCGAACGGAGTTTTGATCAGCAACAACTCGTCCGCCGATTCGAGGAGTCAAACAGAGGTCTCGCCGAGAAGCGAGCGCACTGAATTTCCTCCGTTAGCCTGGAATTGTAAGCATAACGAAGCAGCGCAGCTTTTCACTGCGTGGCCGCGCCCGCGCCAAATCCCGGCTCATCCACATGCGCCGCTTCCCGCATTGACTTGCATGCCGCGCCGCGCATTGCTTGCGCATCATGACTCGCAAGCCGAAACCCACGCCACGCCTGCCGCTCAACGAGCCGATCTTGCGCCCGACATTCCGGCGCGAGCGCCGCGCGCTCAATCGCGGCGTTTTCCCGGTGGCCGGTTGCGATGAGGCGGGCAGGGGCCCTCTCGCCGGCCCGGTGGTGGCGGCGGCGGTTATCCTCGATCCGCTGCACATTCCGCGCGGCTTGAACGATTCCAAGAAGCTCGCAGCGCCGGAGCGCGAGAGACTGTACGAAAAAATCTGCGCCAGCGCGCAGGTCGCGATTGCCTTCGGTGCGGTCGCGCGTATCGACCGCGACAACATTTTGCGCGCGTCCCTGTGGGCGCTGGCGCGCGCCGTCAAGGCGCTGCCGGTCGCGCCCATGCTCGTCTTCGTCGACGGCAACATGAAGATCGATTGCGGCTGCGACTGCCTGACGGTGGTTAGCGGCGATGCGCTGATTGCCTCGGTGGCGGCGGCGTCGATCGTCGCCAAGGTCACGCGCGACCGGCTGATGGGCCGGCTGGCCTTAGCGCATCCCGGATACGGCTTCGAGCGCCACATGGGCTATTCGGTGCCGGAACATTTTGCGGCGCTCGGCCGCCTGGGGCCAACCGTGCATCACCGCAGATCCTTCGCGCCGGTCGCGGAAAAGCTCGCGGCGATGGGCGGCCTCTCCGACGAGGCCATTGCCGAGTTGTTGCCTCTTTAGCGCGGCTTCTCTATTGCTCCGTTGACGATTTTACGGTCGTGCCGTCTTCATCCCTCCCTTGCAAAGGGAAGGATAAAAAAATTGCGGACCAATGCATTACGTCTCCTTGATCATTGAATTCCTGCGCGGACGCCCGGTGGCGGTGTTCTGGATGGTGGCGCTGACGCAGGCGACGCTGTGGACGCTGATGCCGGCGCTGTTTTACTCGGCGCCGCCCGGCGAAGTGCCGCTCCTGCTCGCCATCGGCCACGAATTCGTGCTCGGCAGCTATCTGGGGCCGCCGCTGGCGTTCTGGCTGGGCGAGATCGCCTTTCGCCTCGGCGGCGCGTTCGGCCTTTATGCCTTGGCGCAGGCCTGCATCGTCGTGACCTATTGGGCGGTGTTCACGCTCGGCCGCGGCATTGTCGGCACCCGCCACGCGGTGCTCGCCGTGCTGCTGATGGTGGGCATTGCCGCCTTCACGGTGCCGAGCCCGGATTTCGGGCCGGCGATTTTGGCGGCGCCACTGTGGGCGCTGGCGCTTCTGCATTATTGGCGCGCGGTCGGCGATGGCCGGCGCGGCTATTGGTTCCTGCTGGCGCTCGATCTCGGCCTGCTGTTGCTGGCAAGTTATGTTGGGCTGCTGCTGCTTGCGCTGTTGGCGGTGTTCACACTTTTAAGCCCGCGCGGGCGCGCAGCCGCCTGCTATCCCGAGCCGTGGCTCGCGCTGCTGCCATTCGCGGCCGTCATTTTCCCGCATCTCGCCTGGCTCAAGGGCGCGCACGATCTGGTTATCGGCGGTCTTGCCGACAGCGCCGCGGCGGCCGGGCGGCTTTCGCCCGGCGTGTGGCTTTGCATCGCGCTGATCTTGACCCATCTCGGCCTCGGCCTGCTGGTCGCCTTGGCCAGCGGTTGGCCGCGCCGTCGCAACGAAGGCGCGCCGCTGATCGACCGCAATCCGGTCGAGCCGTCGGCGCGGATGTTCGTATATTTTTTCGCGCTGATGCCGGCGGCGCTGGCGGTCGCGCTCGCCTTTGCCGGCGGCGTGCTCGGACCGCTCGAGCGCGTCGCGCCGCTGGTCGTGCTTTCCGGTCTCGCCGTGGTGGTTGCCGCCGGCGATCGCTTGCCGCTCTATCGCGAACACCTGGCGTCCTCGGCCTGGCTCGGCCTGTTGCTGGCGCCGCCTTTGCTGATCGTGCTCGGCATCGTTCTGCTGCCGTGGACCTTCTCGGTCGAGCTGAACGTCTCGCAGCCGGCGAATGCCGAGGGGCGTTTCTTTGCCGAGAATTTTGCGCGCCGCACCGGCAAGCCGCTCGGTTACGTCACCGGCGACGCCGAACTCGCCCCGTTGGTCGCGCTCGGCGCGGCGAGCCGGCCGCATGTCTATTTCGACTGGGCGCCGCAGCGCAGCCCGTGGGCGAGCCCGGCCGACTTGCAAAAGCAAGGCGGCATTTTGGTCTGGCCGGCGCGCGATAATACCGGCACGCCGCCGGCCGAATTGAAAGCGCAGTTCCCCGCGCTGGTGCCGGAAGTACCGCGCTCCTTCGCGCGTTCGATGCAGGGCCTGTTGCCGCTGATCCGCTTCGGCTGGGCCTTCATGCGCCCGCAGGCGCCTTAGGGTGGACCTCAGCCCAACGCCTTCTTGATCGCCAGGAAATCGCGCCAGGCGAAACGCTTCTGCAACGGGCTGCGCAGCAGGAACGCCGGGTGAAACGTCGGCATGGCGCGGATTTCGCGTTTGCCTGTGTTGAAGGTGAACCAGCGCCCGCGCGTCTTGGTGATGCCTTCCTTGATGCCGAGCAAGGTCTGCGCCGACGGATTGCCCATGCACACCAGAATGTCGGGATCGGCGAGCTCGATCTGGCGCAGGATGAACGGCAGGCAGATTTGCGTTTCTTGCGGCGTTGGCGTGCGATTGCCGGGCGGCCGCCAGGGCACGACATTGGCGATATAGACGGATGTGCGATCGAGCCCGATCGCCGCCAGCATGCGGTCGAGCAGCTTGCCGGAACGCCCGACGAACGGAAGCCCCTCAATGTCTTCGTCGCGGCCGGGCGCTTCGCCGACGAACATCACGCGCGCTTGGCTGTTGCCGTCGGCGAACACCAACTGCGTGGCGGTTGCCTTCAGCGCGCAGCCGTCGAATGCGTCCAAGATGGCGCGCAACGCCTCGAGGCTCTTGGCGTCTTTCGCCGCCACGCGCGCGGCCATGGCGGCTTCCTCCGGCGCCGGAGGGGCCGCCGGCGGACTGGCGCGGCCTTTTATTTCGAGATCGGGCGGCCGGGCAACCGGCTGCGTCGCGCGGGCTGACGGCGCGGGAGGCTGTTCGGCGGCAAAGCGGTCGACCGGCTGCTCGCCGACGAGCGCGTCGGCACCGGCTTCCAGATAGAAGGCGAGCAGATCGCGAGCGACAGCGGGGCGGTCGGCACTCATGCGGCGGATTTCAGTTGCGTAATCTGGCGTCGAGGAATTTCGACGTCAGTTCGAGCGAGTCTTGTGCGGCCGAGGGATCGGGCGCCAGATGATGGCCAAAGTATATCCGGTCCGGCAGCGCGGCATCGAATGAATGGTAGGCGCCGCGATAAACTTTCAACAACGGACGGTGGCTGGCCGTGTCCGGATATTTCGCCACGAAATCGACGCAGCGCGCCGACGGCGTCCAGTCGTCGCGGTCGCCGATGAAAATCTGCAGATCGGTGACGAGCTTGGGCGCAAACCCGGGGCACCATGGGTAATAGGCGATGATCGCGCGCAAGGGCGGCCCTTCCGCCTTGGCGACAATCCTTGCCGTGGCCGCAAACAGGACCGTCCAGCCGCCATGCGAAATGCCGATCGCGCCGATGCGGTCGGGATCGATATCCTCGCGGCCGCGCAGATAGGCGGCGCCGGCAAAAACATCGGCGGCGCGCTGGTCCGCCGGCAACATTCCGCCGCGATTACAGACATTGTCGAAGCCGCGCGGCCGGAAACTGTCCACCACCAATGCGGCATAACCCCAGCCGGCAAGGCGCCGCGCCAAATCGCGCACATGCGCGGAAACGCCGTTGCAGCCATGCAGCACGACGACGGCGGCATAAGGCGGTGTCGCGGCAACAGGCAGCACCAGTTCGCCGGGCTTGTTGCTGCCCAGCGAACCGACATTGCCATCGTTGAGCGAAAGATTGGCGACCTGGGCAACGGCGCTACCAATGCCCAACAAAGTGAAGGCGGCGAAGGCGATACCTGTAGCAAGGCGCATGGCGGGCGATCCTATCACGCCGCCCTGCGCCGGTAGACGGCTACTCGGCCGCCTGCGCCGGCAGGCTGACGACTTCGCCGCGCGCCGGATAGTTCTTCTCGAGGATGAAATCGAGCGCGGTGATCAGGTCGGCGAAATGCGGCCGCGCGAACGGCATGGTCTGTACGCTGGCGCAATAGAGCGTGCGGTCGGGCCGCACGAGGAACAGGCCGGGCTCGCTGAAAAAGCTGGTTTCCTCGATGCCGGCCGAGGTCTTGCCGCGGCTGGTCGAAATCCACAGGCCGAAGGCGCGCGCGACGTGCAGATCGAGGCCATAGCCGATGCGCAGGTTCTTAAGCCCCCATTCCGGCTTGGTGCGTTCGCCGCGCTCGGCGCTGTCGGCCGAGATCGCAACAACGGAAACGCCGCGCTTCTCGAATTCGGGGAGCTTGGCGTCCAGATCGGTGAGCTGCTTGCGGCACTGCGGGCAATGCAGGCCGCGGTAGAACACCAAAAGCGTGAAATTCTTCGGCTTGTCCGCCGCCAAGTCGAACTTGCCGCCGCCGGCGAGCGGCACCGACAGGGAGGGTACCGGCTGGCGTGGAATGAGCGGCGTAATATCGGTCATCATCGTAAGCGCTCCAATTGAGGTCCAGGCACGGTTGACCATAACGATCTGGCGGCCCGGCGATATGTCAGGCAAATTCACCTTTGAGTGAACGATAGCACCGGCCGACCGGGATCGGGCGGCCAGATTGTCACGGGCGGCAAATCGTGGAACACATTTTGCTCGCCCAATAGCCGTTCGAAGCGCGCCATCGGTCCGACCGCGGCTCGCCACAAGGGGAGCGCATGAGCCAGCAAGATCTTCCCGCCCGCGAGGCGATGGAATTCGATGTGGTGATTGTCGGCGCCGGCCCATCGGGCCTGTCCGCCGCGATCCGGCTCAAGCAGATCAATCCGGATATTTCGGTGGTGATCGTGGAAAAGGGCTCCGAGGTCGGCGCCCACATCCTCTCCGGCGCGGTGATCGATCCGGCCGGGCTCGACAAATTGCTGCCGGACTGGCGCGGCGAAGATAGCCCGATCAAAACCCCGGTCACAGCCGATCGGTTCTATTGGCTCACCGCCAACGGGGCCATTCGGTTTCCGAACATGCTGATGCCGCCGCTGATGAACAATCACGGCAACTTCATCGTCTCGCTCGGCAGCGTCTGCCGTTGGCTGGCGGCCAAGGCGGAAGCTCTCGGGGTCGAAATCTACCCGGGCTTTGCCGCGGTCGAAGTCCTGTTCGACGAAAATGGCGCGGTCGCCGGCATCGCCACCGGCGATATGGGCATCGGCAAGAACGGCGAGCGCAAGGATTCATTCACCCGCGGCATGGAATTGCGCGCCAAATACACGCTGTTCGCGGAAGGCGCACGCGGCAATCTCGGCAAGCAGCTCATCGCCAAATTCGGGCTCGCGGAAGGGCGCGATCCGCAGAAATTCGGGCTGGGCCTGAAGGAACTCTGGCAGGTCGCGCCGGAGAAACACCGCAAGGGCCTGGTGCAACACTCGTTCGGCTGGCCGCTCGACGGGCAAACCGGCGGCGGCTCGTTTCTCTATCACTACGACGACAATCTGGTGTCGGTCGGTTTCGTCCAGCATCTCAATTACACCAATCCTTATCTCTCG
>JBOHII010000022.1:0-15405 GCA_050725955.1 Pseudolabrys sp.
GCTGGAACACGCAACAGCGCGATGGCAAGTGGGTGCCGACCTTCCCCAATGCGCGCTACGTGTTTTCCAAGCCGGACGTCGACTACTTCTCCAAAATCGATGCCGATCCGAAGGAGGGCCCGGCCGAGCTCGGCACCTTCCGCGAATGCGTGGTGCCGATCCTCGAATACGGCAAGGCCGACTTGGTCAGCGGCGGCCGCTACCGGCTCAACGATTTCATCGAGATCGACTCGGCGCCCGGCCATTCGCCCGGGCACGTGTTCTTCAAGCTGGAAAGCAAAGGCGAGCGCGCCGCCTTCATCGGCGACGTCTGGCACCATTTGTTGCAGGTCTATTACCCCGACTGGAATTTCCCGAAAAATTCCGACGCCGCGCAGGCGCGCGTGTCCCGTCGCAAGGTGCTCGACTATTGCGCCTCTTCGGGCGCGCTGGTGATGCCCGGGCATGTCGGCGCGCCGTTCGCCGGACGCATCGAAAAGACCGCCGACGGCTACCGGCCGGACTTCAAGGCGTGAGCCGCTTTAACGCCGACGCAGGTACTCGTCCGCGGAAATCGACATGCCCGTCGCCAGGAACGGGATAGCGCTCGCCAGCGAGATAATGGCGCCGGTCTCCAAAGTTATCGGCGACGTGCGCCCAATGATGCGGAAGTAATGCATCAGGGCGTCGACGTCGACGAACAAAGCTACGACGGCGGTGACAATGAAGAGCGCGCCCAATCCGAGGGTTCGACGGCTGAATTCGTAGCGTTTCGCGATTTTTTTCAGTCGATCGTACATTGCGCGACCTCGCTTCGGTCGTCGCCCTTGGCCGAATAGTACGCCGATGACGAAAAAAAGCACCCCTTGAATCAGCGCGCGCTCATCAATGCCTTCAACCGCTGCGGTGTCACCGGCAAGCGCGTCACCGCGCCGGGGATGCCGATGGCTTCGTCGATGGCGGAGGCGATCGCCGCGCCGACCGGTGTGATGCCGCCTTCGCCGGCGCCCTTGAAGCCGTAGGCGTTGAGCGGGCTCGGGGCGTCCTCGGTGACGATCACTTCGACGCCCGGCATTTCGTGCGCGGTCGGCATCAGATAATCGGCAAAGGTCACCGACAGCGGTTCGCCGTTGTCCGCGTAAAGAAATTCCTCGTAAAGCGCACCGCCCAGCCCTTGCGCCATGCCGCCCACGATCTGGCCTTCCACCAGCATCGGATTGACCGCTTTGCCGATGTCGAAAGCCACGACGTAACGCTCGATTGCGACGCCACCGGTGTCGGCGTCGATTTTGAGCTGCACGACATGTGCGCCATAGGGATAGACCATCTGGCTCGATTTGAACTCAGCCTCTGCGATCAAGCCCTCCGGGCGCCTAGCCAGCGCGCCGAGCGGCATCGATGGACCGGGCTTGCCGGTCCGCACGATTTCGCCGTCAACAATGTCGAGAGCGTCGGGCGAGGTCTGCATCAGCTCGGCGGCGGCGGCAAGCGCGGCCTCGCGCAGATTGACCGCCGCCATGCGTGTTGCCTCGCCGCACATCACGGTAACGCGTGACGCGAACGCGCCCAATCCCTTGTCGATGCGGTTAGTCTGGCCGTGCGTGACCTTGATGCGTCTATAGTCGACGCCGAGCGTCTCAGCGGCGATCTGCGCGATCGCCGTCTCCACGCCTTGTCCGATCGAAGCAACGCCGGTGATTACTTCGATGGCGCCATCCGGCGCAACTTCGATGCGCACTTTGTCGAACGGGCCGAGGCCGCTCTTCTCGACGAAGATGGCAAAGCCGCAGCCGACTTTTTCGCCGGCGGCGCGCCGCGCCCGCAAATCGCGTTGCATGACCGGCCAATCCGCCGCCGCCAGAAGCCGGTCGGTCAGCTTCGCATAGTCGCCCGAGTCGTAAATGACATCGGTGCCGAGCGTGCCGAAACCGAGGCTATAGGGCATCGCGCTCTTGTCGATGAAATTGCGGCGGCGGATTTCGATGGCGTCGATCCCGGTTTTGGCCGCGATGGCGTCGATCAGCCGCTCGCGCACGAAGGTCGTTTCGTAGCGCCCAGGCGAACGGTAGGTGCCGCAAGGCGTCTTGTTGGTGAGCCGGATATGGCCGCGGGCGCGATAGGCCGGAACGCGGTAGGGGCCCGGCAGCATGGCGGCGGCGAGGTCCGGCACGGTTGCCGCGTGTGTGCGCATATAGGCGCCGTTGTCGTGGAAGAACTCGTTGTCGATGCCGAGAATGCGGCCGTTCTTGTCGATCGCAGCCTTGATCCGGTGGCGCTGCTGGCGCGAATGGTTGGCGGCGATCAGGTGCTCGCGCCGATCCTCGATCCATTTGATCGGCCGTTTGAACTTCAGCGCGGCCGCACAGACCAGCACGTCCTCTGGATACATCTCGCCGCGGATGCCGAAGCCGCCGCCGACATGGCCCTCGTAGAGTTGAACTTTCGCGCTGTCGCGGCCAAACATGAGCGCCAGCCGGTCGCGATTCCAGTGCGGCACCTTGGCGGCGCCGTGCATTTCCAACACGTCGTTCGCCTCGTCGTAGCGCGCGACCGCGCCGCGCGTTTCCAGCGGCACGCCACTGTGCCGGCCGACCTGCAAATCGAGTTCCACGGTCATGTCGGCGGCGCCGAACGCGGCATCGATATCGCCGGATTTTTTTTCGATAGTGGTCGTCTCGGTGCCGCGCGCCTCGTCGAAAGGTCCCGGTTGCGCGGCGGCATCGAGAATGACCGGCAGCGGATCGATGTCGAACTCGACCAGTTCGGCGGCGTCTTCGGCGACGTATTGATCCGCGGCAAAGATGGCGGCGACCGGCTCGCCGATATAGCGCACATAGTGCTGCGCCAGCGCGCATTGCCGGTACGGCTCGAGCGCGGTGAGGCCGGTCAGCCGAAAGCCGATCGGCGGAATGTGCGCGATGTCGGCATAAATCCACACCGCGTGCACGCCGTCGAGTTTGAGCGCCGCCGTCGCATCGATCGATTTTATTGTCCCGTGCGCGACAGGCGAACGCACGACGCGCATCGTCCATTGGCCGGGAAAAGAAATATCGGCGGCAAAGCGGCCTCGGCCGGTGAGCAGCGGGCGGTCTTCCAGACGCGGAACGGAGCGGCCGACGAATTTCTGTTTCTGCTGTGTCATGGTCGTCGCGCGCTATTTCCCTAGCCGCTTGAACTCATCGACCGCACCGAGTGACTCGATGATGCTTTTCGGGCACGCACCTGCGCCGCTCATCTGCCGCGCATTTCCTTCGCCGCCGCGCGCACCGCCTTGACGATGTTCTGGTAGCCGGTGCAGCGGCACAGGTTTGACGCCAGCACGTCGAGCAACTCGTCGTCGGAAATATCCGGCTCGCGCTCCAGCACGCCGACCGCCAGCATCAAAAAGCCGGGCGTGCAGAAGCCGCATTGCAGGCCGTGGTGGTCCATGAAGGCCTGCTGCATCGGGTGCAGCGTATCGCCGGAGGCCAGGCCTTCGACCGTGCGGATTTTCTTGCCCGCCGCCTGTACCGCGAACATCAGGCAAGAGCGCACCGGCTCGCCGTCGACGATCACCGTGCAAGCGCCGCAAATGCCGTGTTCGCAGCCGATATGGGTGCCGGTTTGCCCGCAATCCTCGCGGATGGCGTCGACCAGCGTCCGTCGCGGCTCGACGGCAATCGCGTGCTCGCGATTATTGATGGTCAATGTAATGTCTGTCTTCGCGCTCATGCGGCATTTTCCTTGGCGCGCAATAGCGCGCGGATACGCTGCGGCGTCGCCGGCAATTCGTCGATGCTGACGCCAAACGGGCCGAGTGCGTCATTGATGGCGTTGATTAACGCCGCCGGCGCACCGATGGTGCCGCCTTCGCCCAAGCCCTTGGCCTTGGTGATCGACGTGGTGCTCGGCGTCTCCCGATGGTGCAAGTCGATGGGCGGAATTTCGCGCGCGGTCGGCGGCATGTAGTCGGCGAGACTGGCGGTGAGGATGCCGCCCGTCTCGTCGTAAACGATTTCTTCGAGCAGCGCGTTACCGATGCCCTGCGCGATGCCGCCGTGCACTTGTCCGTCGGCGATCATCGGATTGATGATGCGGCCGGCGTCTTCCGCCACCAGGAATTTTTCAATTGTCACGCGGCCGGTTTCCACATCCACTTCGACGATGGCCGCGTGGCAGGCGTTGGAGAAGGTGCCTGCCGGGTCGTAAGAGCCCGTCTCGGTCAGCCCCGGTTCGATCTCGCCCTTGAAGCGGTGCGTTTGCGTATAGGCCTCGCGCGCCATCTTGGCGATCGAGACTGCGCGGTCGGTGCCGGCGACGCGGGCAGCGCCGTCTTCCAGCACGATATCGCCGGTCGCCGCCTCCAGCATATCGCTCGCGATCTTGATCAACTTGGCGCGAATTTTCCGCGCGGCAATCAGCGTGGCGCCGCCGGATATCACCAGCGAGCGGCTGGCAAACGTGCCCCAGCCATAAGGCGTGGTGTCGGTGTCGCCGTGCACCACCCGGATCATGTCGGGCGCCACGCCGATCTCATCGGCGATGATCTGCGCCAGCGTGGTGCGCAGGCCTTGCCCGTGCGGCGAAGCGCCGATGCGCGCCTCGACGAAGCCGGACGGATCGACGGTTAGAATGACGGTTTCCCAGCCGGGTGTGATCGCCATGCCGCGCGCGGTAAAGGCCGGGCTGCCGTAACCGGTGCGCTCGCAGAAGGTGGCAAAGCCGATGCCGAGGTGCCGGCCTTGCGCGCGGGTTTGTTTTTGGCGCGTGCGGAAGGCGGGTACGTCGATTGCCTTGACCGCCATTTCCAGCGTCTCTTTATAGCTCGCCTCGTCGTATTCCAGGCCCGTCGCCGTGATGTAGGGGAATTTGCCGATCAGGTTGCGGCGGCGCATGTCCACCGCATCGATGGCGAAAGCGGCGGCCGCCTTGTCCATCAAGCGTTCGAGCGCGAAGGTGATCACCGGCCGCGACACGCCGCGATAGGGCGCCATGGTGCAGGTGTTGGTGAGCACGCCGCGTGCACGGCATTGATAGTGGCGGAAATCGTAAGGGCCTGGCATTTCCGCCATGGCCATCAGCGGCTCGACGCCGCAGGTTGTGGGAAAGCAAGAATAGGCGCCGACATTGGCGATGACGTCGGCTTTCAGCGCGATCAATTTGGCGTCGGCGTCGAAGGCGCCTTCCAGCGTCACATATTGATCGCGGGAATGGAAACCGGCGATCAGGTTCTCTCGCCGGTCCTCGCTCCAGGCCACGGAGCTTTTCAGTTTTCGCGCCAGCCACACCAGCACGACATATTCGGCGGCGAGCGACATTTTCTGCCCGAAGCCGCCGCCGACGTCTGGCGCGATCAGGCGCAGATCGGCTTCCCGCATGCCGAGCACGTCGGCGATGGCGGTGCGCATCAGATGCGGCATCTGCGTGGTGCAAGTCAGCGTGACGCGGCCCGTTGCGGCGTCGTAGGCGGCGTGGCCGGCACGCGGTTCCATCGGCGTCGCATTCTGCCGGCGCGAGCGGGCTTCGAGTTTGACGATTCTTGCGGCGCCGTCCCAGACGGCGTCGAAGCCGGGCGACTTGAACCAACCTTCCACGATGACGTTGTCGGGCGCCTCGGCATGGATTGGCGGCGCGCCGGCCGCGAGCGCTGCGCGCGCGTCCGTCACCGGCGTCGCCTCGTCGATCGAAAGGTCGGCCCGGTCGGCAATGTCCTCGGCCACGGCAACGTTCGGCGCCACCACCGCGGCGACCGGCTCGCCGACAAAGCGCACCACGCCCTCGGCCAGCACCGGCTGGCCTACCGGCTTGTAGTTGAACTTGTGCAACATCGGCAAAATCTTTTTCACGCCCTTGAGATCGGCCGCGGTGATCACCATCGCGTCGTTGGGCGCTTCGATTTTTCCAATTTTTCCGGCAGCGACCGGGCTGCGCACAAAGCGCACCCAATTCGCGGCGGCAAGATCGGCGGTAAAGCGGCCTTGCCCGGTGACCAGCGCCGGGTCTTCGACGCGGCGGATTGCGCGCCCGACCCATTTGGTGCCGGAGCCTTTCGTGGGCGCATTCATCGGGTTGAATGCTCCAGCGCGCGGCGCACCACCGCGCGCACTAGGTCGCGGCGATATTCGGCGTTGGTCTGGTGATCTTCCAGCGCATCGATGGCGGTGGCCGCAGCCTCGGCGGCGGCGCGGAGTATTTTGTCGCCGGGAGACTGGCCATTGAGCGCTGCTTCGGCCTCGCGCATACGGCGCGGCTTCGCCTCGGCGCCGCCGACGCCGACGCGCGTGTCGACCATTTTGCCGGCCTGCAGGCGATAGGTGACCAGCGCCGCACTCATCGCGAAATCGCCGGCGCGGCGGCTGAACTCGTTGAAGCCGAATTTGGCGTCGGGCGCGAGCAGCGGCAGCCGCACCTCGGCAAGCAGTTCGTTCTCGTCGAGTGCGGTCGCCATGATGCCCTGGAAGAAATCCTTCGCCGCGATCGCCCGCTCGCCGCGCGTGCTTTTCGCCACGATTGTTGCGTCGAGCGTCGCTGCAACCAGGCACCATTCCGACGCCGGATCGGCATGCGCAAGGCTGCCGCAGAATGTGCCGCGCATGCGGATTGGATAATGCGCGATGTGACGCGCGACATGCGCGAGCAGTTTGCCGAGCGGATTGTCGGTGACCGGTCTATGAAACGCGGCATGGCGCACGCAGGCGCCGATCGTGAGAATTTTTCCGTCGCTCGTGATTTTGTCGAGCCCGACGACCTCGTTGATGTCGACCAGATGCGCGGGCTTCGCGAGCCTGAACGCCATAATCGGCACTAGGCTCTGCCCGCCGGCCAGCACGCGGCCGTCCTGCGGCGCGACCTCCGTCAGAATCTTCAGCGCCTCGTCAAGCGTGCGTGGCACGTGGCGGATGAACGGCGCTGGCTTCATGTGGGAGACCGCCTGGGGTCCGGGCTGAAAATTCGTGCGCAAACGATAAGCCGCGCCCCCGGATTGTCAAAGGGCGCTTTAGCGGCCTTCGCCCGGCCAAGTCCACTCGGCAATGCCGGCCCGACCGGCATTATCGGCGGGTGCGCTCAGGTGCCGACCTTCAGCTCCGACACCAGAGCGCGCAATGCAGCCACAGTCGACAGCGGCACGATGCGGCCGGTGCGCGGGTTTTGCGACGGGATGCCTTCGATGGTCATGGAAAAGCGCGCGACGTCGGCGTCGACCTCGATGCGGTGGGTGTTGCGCGTGATCGTAGGGTCGGCCCAGATCTCGAGTTGCGTGCGGTCGGGTCCGATGCCGGCGAGGCTGAGGGCGGCCGCCACATTGACGTTAGCCGGAAAGCCGCGGGCGCCTTCGCGCGCCGTGCCGTCGAACACCTTCAGCGGCCGCGTCAGGTTGGCGAGCGAAATGTTGTGCGTGACAAGATAGGGCGCGCCATCCAGGCCCGCCGGCGGCTTGCGCGTGATCATCTTGATGGAACGGATGTCGCCTTCGGCGGCGGCGCGCACGGCATCGAGCCCGATCAGCGCGCCGGTCGGCGGTAAGATGCGCGCGCCTTTTTGCTTGGCGCGCTCGACCAGGTCCCAGTTCTCAAGAAGTTGCGCGACCGACAGCGGCATGAAGATGCGGCTTTTGTCGATGGCCGCGATGGCGACCTCGCGGAAGAGAGCGGGCGGCAGGCATTCCACAACTACGTCGCAATCCTCGGCGAGCGCGCTGGCAGGCCTGATCGCGATCGTGCCGCCGATCTGCGGCAGCGCGCGGCGCGCCTTGTCGGCGTCGCGCACGGCGACGCCGACAAGCACGAGACCCGGCACGCCGTCGATCAGCCGCCTGGCCACTTCCAGCCCGACCGCGCCGAGCCCGGCGATGCCGACGCGTAGGTTCTGTCTATCCACCACGCGATGCCCCTTGCCGCCACTCATCGAGTCGATAACCGTCGTCGGTGAAGCGGATGCTCAGCCCGGTCGTTTCGATGCGCTCGCTCGGCCCCGCGCTGATACCCCAATGGTCGAGCCGGCCCGGCAGCCAGGTCCATTGCTCAGCGGTCTTGGCGCGATGGCTGGTGTCGACCTGCTGCATTTCGCAGGTCAATTCCAGCGGCATGTCCTCGGGTCCGAGGAAATAGCAGAACACGTTGTTCCCCGGCCCGTGGCGGCCCGGACCCCATTCGATGGACCGGCCATCATCGCGCATCCGGCCGGCGCCGCGCATCACCGATTCGAGATCGGGCATCTCGAATGCAATGTGATTAAGCGTCGCCCCGCCGGTGAAGCCGAGCACCATGCTGTGATGATCGGAATTGCAGGAGAGAAACCGCAGCCGCGCCGTGGTGTCGGTGAGCGTGAAGCCGAGCGCGTCGCGGTAGCAGGCGAGTGTGGCGTCGCTGTCGCCGGCATTGACATTGACGTGCGAAATCTTGCGCGGCCGGTCGGGCTTGTCGGTGGCGTCGGCGTGGTCTTTGACGCCGCAGACCACGGCGATATTGCGTCCCTCCGAGTCCTTGAAACCAAAACCGTAATCGCCGTGCGGCTGGCGCAGTTTTGCCGGCGGATCGATGGTTTTGAGTCCGTGCGCGATTACTTGCGCGTGCAGCGTATCGACGGTGGCACGGTCGGCGGCGTCGAGCACCATGCGGATCAGCGCCGGTTTCGCCATGCGGCGAAGGGTCAGGATATGATGGAAGCCGCCGGTCGCGCGCAGATAATGCACGCTGTCGCTTTCCCCGACCGGCGTGAGGTTCCACACCTCGGTGAAAAAACGCAATGCCTCGTCGAGATCGGAAAATCCGAGGTCGACGCTACGCACCGCCCGAACCTGTGCCTTGCTCATGCGGATTCGCCCAGAAATCGCGCGGCATTGTCGTGATGCAGCAGCTTCACCTCGCCGTCGGACAGTTTCAACTCGGCGATCGCCGCAATCGGCGTCCGTTCATGGATATCGAACGGGAAGTCTGTGCCGATGCAAAGCTGCCGCACCCCGAAGGTCGCAATCAGGTGGCGCAGCGTTGCCGCGTCATAGGCCAGCGTGTCGTAATAGAGCCGGCGCGCGTGTTCGTGCGGCGAAATGCCGATGCGTTCGGCGAATTCCGGCTTGATTTGCCAACCATGCGCCAGGCGCGGCAGGATCGAGGCGAAAGCGCCGCCGCCGTGGCTGAAGGCGAGCCGCAGGCGAGGATGCCGCGTGAGCGTCCCGCCCGTCATCAGCGAGGCGATGCAATAGGCCGTTTCCAGCGGAAAGCCGACATAGGCCATCAGCCCGGGCGGTCCGACAATGCGCTCTTTGCCGGCCGGGTGCAGGGCATGCACGAACACGGCGGCGCCCAGTTGCTCGGCGGCGGCGAAGAACGGCTCGAAGCGCGGTTCACCAAGCGCGGCGCCGTTGACATTGCTGCCGAGCTCGACGCCGCGGAAGCCGTCGCGCATCAGGCGTTCGAGTTCGCGGGCGGCCGTGTCGGGATCCTGCATCGGCACGCCGCCGAGGCCAACGAACTTGTCCGGCGCGCGCGCCACCATCGCAGCTATGGTGTCGTTGACGTGGCGGATGAGCGGGACGGCGTCGTCGAGCGGCAGCCAATAGGACAGCAATTCCGGCATCGGCGACAGCACCTGGCGCGCGATGCCCATGTCGGCCATCGCCTCGGCGCGGCGCGCCGCGTCCCAGCATTGGTCGCTGACGGTGCGGAAATTCTTGCCGTCGATCACTACGTTTTTATGGTGGCAGTCGTGCGCCGCCTGCATCGACGGCCAATGCGCGCCGCCATGCTTGCCCGAATAGGCGGGAAACTCCGCCGGCACGATGTGGGTGTGGATGTCGATTGCCGCCCGCGGCATCGTCAGGCCCCGACGATCGGCACGAGCGTGCCCTCGATGATACGGCCATTCCCGCGGAATTCAGCGACCACGGTGCCGTCATCGCGGCTGACTGCGACGTCGTAAATCCCCGAGCGTCCGGCGCGCTGGCGCTCGACCGCATGCGCGGTGAGGCGCTCGCCGCGTCGCACCGGGTCGAGATAACTGATGCTGCAATGCTGCGCCACCATGCGCTGATTGTGGGTATTGCAGGCGTAGCCGAAGGCGGTGTCGGCGAGCAGATAGATGAAGCCGCCGTGGCAGGTATTGTGCCAGTTGACCATCGCTTCTGTCACCGTCATGCGCAACACCGCTTGGCCGGGCGCGACCGAGACAAGTTCGACGCCGAGGCCGCGACTGGTGGCGTCATCCTGCGCCATGGCGTCGGCACAGGCGCGGGCGAGTATGGCGGCGTCCATCAACTTTTTCCCTTGCGGCCGGTGAAATTCGGTTTTCGTTTTTCCAGGAAGGCGCGCACGCCCTCGGCATAATCCGGGGTAAGGCTCGCTTCACGCTGCAACTCGCGTTCGAGATCGAGCTGGGCGTCGAGCGTGTTGCCGGCCGACGCGTTGAGCGCGCGCTTGATCAGCGCCAGACCTTGCGTCGGCGCCATGGCAAAATGCTCGCACACGCGTTTTGCTTCGTAAATCAGCACCTCGTCTTCGACGGCGCGCCAGATCAGGCCCCAGCTTGCGGCCTTTTCCGCCGGCAGGTCTTGCGCCAGAAGGGCGAGGCCGCGGGCGCGCGCATCGCCGATGAGGCGCGGCAGCAGCCAGGTGCCGCCGCTATCGGGGATCAAGCCGACGCGGGCGAAGGATTGGACGAAGGTGGCCTTAGGGCCGGCGATCACGATGTCGCAAGCGAGCGCGATGTTGCAGCCGGCACCGGCGGCAACGCCGTTGACCGCGGCGACCACCGGAAAGGGCAACTCGCGTATTCTGCGCACCAGCGGATTGTAAAACGCCTCCTGAGCGGCGCCGAGGACGACGGTTTCGCCGGCCTTGGCCATGCGGTCGCGCAAATCCTGCCCGGTACAGAAGGCGCGGCCGGCGCCCGTAAGCATCAGTGCGCGGCAGGTCTCGTCGGCCGCTGCCTCCTCGATCGCCGCGCGCAAGGCTTCCAGCATGGCGTCGTTGAAGGCATTGAGCCGCTCCGGCCGATTGAGGGTGATAATGCGGTAACCGGCGTGCCGTTCGACGAGGACGGGTGATTCAGGCATCTAATTGTGGTCCCGGCGGGATCGCAGGCGTCATCATCGGCGAAAGCAGCCGTTTCAGTAAACACTAATTTACCAACTGGCGGCGACAAACCGGCGATCCGACCGGCGCAGGCCATTCAATGCCTTGCACCGCGGAGATTGTTCCGCGTTTTCGCTAACCGGCATTAGCTACAGCTTTTTTTACATTTATTGCCGGCAATTGATTCCGCCCCGAGCGATGCAAAAGGGCTGCCGACAAATTCGCTCTGGCTTTTTCCAGACAGCGGATTTAGCCTTCGGTGAGTAGGGGAGTGGGTCATGAGGGCGTATTTTCTCACCGCAGTTCTCCTCGCCGTCCTTGGATCGCAAGCGTCAGCCCAAATCGCCGTCGGACCGGTCGCGATCGAAAACGAAGTAAATGGCGTGCCGATCACGGTAAGTGCGACCTCATGGGTCACCGTGGATTTTGAAAACAATGAGCTCGTTGTTAACGCAAGAATTTTCGCGGATCTGATAGATCTTCAGAAAAAATTCGCGCAAGTCGTGGGCACGTTCAAGCTTCCCCAGGATAGCTGCCCAAAGGGGCCCGCCGGAAATCCGCATCCGGTCGTTTTTGTCAGGACCGGCTCGCTCTGGCCGCGCGGCGACCAACTCGTCATGTTCGTCCGCGGTCATGTCGACATCTGGTCATGCGTTGCCGGGCCGTCAAAATCCGGAATCCAATGGAAGCCGAAGAAAATCGGATTCATAAAAATGAAAGTTCCGGTACTGCATACCTGGACAAATGTGCGGAAGAACAAGAATGACACGCAGCCGTTCGACGCCAGCCTGCCGATCAGTCTCGTGCAAACAGGCGACGAGACGGTCGCGCTGGAGCTGGCCAAGTCTGACATGAACCTGGGAGGGCGGTATACGAACGCGATTCTGAAGCTTGCCAAGATGGACATAAACCGAAAAGCCTATAATGCGCTGCAAAGCGCCATCGACCCGACAAAGCTGAAGGCGGCTCTGCCAAAAGAGCTGCAAAAATTCAACATGTCGGTCGTTTCCGCGCGTTTCAGGGATTATGGCGGTCACGCGATCGCGGAGATCAATCTTGCCGCGCGAGTCTCGGGCACGCCCACGGCCGACCTGATGCAGAATATCAATGCAGGCCCGCGAAACTGAAACGACAGATACAATTCACGACTTCAAAAACTTATCCATCGCGCCGATTTCCTGCTTGTCGCCTTCGACATCGGCGACGATGCGCTCGTAGAGCCGCGCCGCGGCGGTGAGCATGGCGTGCTCGGGACGATCCTTACCGACAAATTCGGAAATCTCCTCGAGTTCGGCCACCCAGCGATAGGCCTTCGCATACATGCCGGGCGTCTGCTTGGTCAGAAAGCCGAGCAGGTCGGGCCGGCTTTCGGCGAGTTCGGCTTTCAGCGCTGCGGCCGAGCCTTGGCGCGTGGCGGCGAGCATCATGGCGGCGCCGAGCGCGGTGAAACCCGTGGTGATGCCGGCATAGGACATCTTCAGTGCGGACGCGGCTGCGAGCGGGCCATCCAGCACGCGCACGATCAGCCCATAATCGTTGAAAACAGCGAAGCGGCCGGCGGCCGGGCCGGAGGCATAGAATTTGGTATTGGCCGAACCGGCCTTGGGTGGCGGCCCGATAATGCCGGCGCCGACGAAGGGGCAGCCGGTTTCGCCCACCGCCTCGGCGATTTCAAGCAATGTGCGCGGGCTGACCGCGTTGCAGTCGACGTAGACCGGCTTCTTGTTCGCGGCGGTGAGCACGGGCGCCAGGCGCTTGGCCAAGGCGAGCGCGTCGCCCGGCGGCACTATCGAGAGCAGGAAATCGCATTCCGTCAGTTGCGCGTCGGCGACCGCGACCATGCCGGCGGCGTGGGCGCGTTTGGCGCTCGCCGCACTGCGCCCGGCGAGGGAGGTGAGCACCTTGACCTTGTGCTCGCTCAGGCGCTGGCCGACGCCCGAGCCCATGGCGCCGGGCGCGATGATGGCGACGGTGGGTGTCATGCTTTGTCTCCGCGGTGCGATGTCCCGAACAGATCAGCCAAATACCATTTTGTCCGGTAGTCGACACAGAAAAAACGTGATAGTCGTTCAACCTGTTGCTTCCACGAAATAGCTGGTTGCGTTGAGTGCGACAGCCCCGGGGGTTGTTCGACCTGCGCACCATTCGTACCCGCAAAGGACAATAGCTTGAACCATCGACAAGGTCCCGCCGGCGCGGCCCAAGCGATCGACGCACGCGCCCTGACCCAGACGCTGATGCGCTACCGCGAGCCGAGCGGCGCGCGCAGCCTGGTCGAACTGGGCATCACCTTCGGACCGCTCGTGCTGCTCTGGGTAACGATGTGGGCATCCTATTATCTGGGTTTCTGGTGGGTCACTTTGCTGCTCGCGGTTCCGGCGGCCGGATTCCTGGTGCGGCTGTTTATGATCCAGCACGATTGCGGGCATGGCGCGTTTTTCCGCCATCGCCTCGCCAACGATTGGATCGGGCGCGCGCTCGGCGTGCTCACCATGACGCCATACGACTTCTGGAAGCGGACACATGCCATTCATCATGCGACGTCCGGTAATCTGGAGCGCCGTGGTATCGGCGATGTCGATACGCTGACGGTGCGGGAATATCTGGCGCTGCCGCGCTGGCGCCGGCTGATGTACCGGTGCTACCGCCATCCGGCAATCATGTTCGGTCTGGGGCCAGCCTATCTCTTCGTTCTGCGCCACCGGCTTCCGTTCGGTCTGATGCGCAGCGGCTGGCAGCCCTGGCTCAGCACCATGGGCACCAATTTCGCCATTGCGCTCCTCGTCGTCGCGCTGATCTGGCTGATCGGCATTGGGCCGTTCCTGCTCGTGCACGGGCCGATCATGCTGCTGGCTGCGGCGATGGGCGTGTGGCTGTTTTACGTCCAACATCAGTTCGAAGAGACCGTGTGGGACCACGACGAAAAATGGAGTCTGCATGAGGCCGCGCTGCTCGGCAGCTCGCACTATGAGCTGCCGGGAATTCTGCGTTGGTTCACCGCCAATATCGGCGTGCATCACGTGCATCATCTGTGCAGCCGGATTCCTTATTACCGGCTGCCGCGGGTGCTGCGCGAACACCCCGAACTGCGCGAGATCGGCCGGCTCACACTGTGGCAAAGCATCAAATGCGTCCGCCTGGTGCTGTGGGACGAGAGCCGCAAGAAAATGATCTCGTTCCGCGAAATGCGCCGCATGTATGCGGCCACGCGGGCGGCATGAGGGTCACCGACGAGTTGCGCCGACGCCGACCTGAATTATATCCCGCGGCCCGCACGGCTTGCGGCCGTGGGCGAGGTTGCCGCAGCGCCCGGCGCACCCGGCGAGCACCGCCGGAGCGTGGCGAATAAGCCCCAATTGCGGGCCATTTCTACGCAACCGCAAACTGCGACCGTTACGCCGGTGGACCTTTGGGCGCCGATGCCGGTACATTAGTCACTGGAATAAATGGGCCAAAAAGGCCCCTGGGGAGGAAGTCACATGCGTAAAATCCTGTTGGCCGCGGGCGTCGCATTGTTGCTCGCAGCGGGCCCAGCCATGGCCCAGCAAAAATCGATCAAGATCGGTTTCGTCTC
The DNA here is from genome assembly GCA_050725955.1 of Pseudolabrys sp. Classification (GTDB taxonomy): domain Bacteria; phylum Pseudomonadota; class Alphaproteobacteria; order Rhizobiales; family Xanthobacteraceae; genus Pseudolabrys. The sequence goes on from JBOHII010000022.1 coordinate 14,602, forward strand.
GACATTCAGCGGTCCGACCGCGGTCATCGGCAACAATATGCGCGACTCTTTCGAACTCGCGCTCGATCACATGGGCCGGAAGATGGCCGGTCTGCCGGTCGAAGTGATTTACGAGGACGACGGCCTGAAGCCGGACGTCGGCAAGCAGAAAACCGAGAAACTGATCGAATCCGATCACGTTGATTTCATCACCGGCTACATCTGGTCGAACGTGCTGCTGGCTTCGGTCAAGCCGGCCTTCGATTCCAAGACCTTCCTGATCAGCGCCAATGCCGGCCCATCGCAAATCGCCGGCTCCGGCTGCTCGCCCTATTTCTTCTCGACCTCGTGGCAGAACGACCAGACCCCGCAGGCTATGGGTCAGTACATGAACCAGAAGGGCGTGAAGAGCGTATTCCTGATCGGCCCGAACTACGCCGCAGGCAAGGACATGCTAAAGGGCGTTGCCGCCACCTTCAAAGGCAAGGTTATCGGCGAGGAGCTCACCACCTGGCCGTCGCAGCTCGACTTCTCCGCCGAACTCGCCAAGGCCAAGGCCGCCAATCCCGACGCCATCTTCGTGTTTTATCCGGGCAAGGCCGGCGTGCAGTTCCTGGCGCAATACGCGCAAGCCGGCCTCAAGGGCAAGATCCCCCTCTACACGGCTTTCACCATCGACGAATTGTCGCTGCCGTTGCAGAAAGACCTCGCGCTCGGCGTGCCGGGTGCGCAGGAGTGGGTCAACGATTTGCCGAACGCGGCCAACAAGAAATTCGTCGCCGACTTTGAGAAGAAGTATTCGGGTCACAAGCCGTCGTTCTACGG
>JBOHII010000023.1:0-2794 GCA_050725955.1 Pseudolabrys sp.
AGCTTGAGCACGTCGGTGAACATGGGATCGGGCGTCGTTTTGACGCGGTACATGCCCTGCGCCTTCGCATAGGCGGCAACCAGCGCGTTCAACTCAGCCGGCCGGCCGGTGTCCTTCAGATAGCGCATGGTATCGTCATCGATCGGCGAAAAGCCGCAGGTGGCGCCGTATTCCGGCGACATGTTGCCGAGCGTGGCGCGATACGCGATGGTCAGATGGGTGAGACCGGGACCGAAGAATTAGACGAACTTGCCGACCACGCCGCGCTTGCGCAGCATTTCGGTGACTGTGAGAACCAGGTCGGTGGCGGTAACGCCTTCCTTGAGTTTGCCGGCAAGCTTGAAACCGATCACCTCGGGCAGCACCATCGACAGCGGCTGGCCGAGCATGGCGGCTTCCGCCTCGATACCGCCGACGCCCCAGCCGAGCACCGAGAGGCCGTTGACCATGGTGGTGTGGGAATCGGTGCCGACCAACGTGTCGGGATAGGCGAGGTCCATGGTCGCTTGCTTGCCGTCGACCTTGACCTTGTCTTTCTTGCTCCAGACCACGCGCGACAGGTATTCGAGATTGACCTGGTGGCAGATGCCGGTGCCGGGCGGCACCACGTTGAAATTGTCGAACGAGCGCTGCGCCCATTTCAGGAACTTGTAGCGCTCCTGGTTCTGCCGGTATTCCTCGTCGACGTTCTTCTTGAACGCCAGATTGTTGCCTAAGAACGTGACCGCCACCGAATGATCGATGACGAGATCGACCGGCACATGCGGGTTGATCTTTTTGGGGTCGCCGCCGAGCGCCTTCATGGCGTCGCGCATGGCGGCGAGATCGACCACCGCCGGCACGCCGGTGAAATCCTGCATCAGCACGCGCGCGGGACGAAAGGCGAATTCATGTTCCGACGTCTTGGTCTTCAGCCATTCGGCGAAGGCCTTGATGTCGTCCTTGGTCACCGTGCGCCCGTCTTCGTTGCGCAGCAGGTTTTCCAACAGCACCTTCATCGAGAACGGCAGCCGGGAAATTCCCTTGAGACCGCTTTTCTCGGCAATCGGAAGGCTGAAATAAGCGTATGTCTTGCCGCCGACCTGGAGGGTCTTGCAGCATCTAAAGCTATCGAGCGAAGTCATGGGGGAGGGTTCCATTCCCGGCCGGGACAACGGTGCAGGTTCGGTCTAAGCTCTTAGCAAGACAAGACTTTTCTCGCCGGGGAGGCTCGCGCCCGAATTCCACTAAGTTAACGCCATAACGGCGGGCTTATAAGGTCTTTTTGCGCCGGACGCCATATTTACCAGGGAACTGCCCAAAAATGCGCAGATTATCGGGATTTCCCGTGGCCAGCGCGGGTTTCCAGCCCGCCGCGGCCGGGCTAAAGCGCGCCTGATGCAACTCAAGGCGGAAAATCTGGCTTGCAGCCGGGGCGGGCGCGAGGTGTTTGCCGGCATCAGTTTCAGCCTTGCCGGCGGCGAAGCGATGCTGGTGACCGGACGCAACGGCGTCGGCAAATCCTCGTTGCTGCGCGTCATCGCAGGCCTGGTGCAGATCGCCGGCGGCCGGCTGGAGTTCGAGGGCGGCGAGCAAGACGCCGCAATCGGCGAGCAGGCGCATTATGTCGGCCATCAGGACGCCGTGAAACCGTCGCTTACGGTGCACGAGAACCTGAAATTCTGGACGCAATATCTCGGCGCCGCCGCGGCACCGATCGAGCCCGCACTGGAAGCGGTCGATCTCACGCCGCTCACCGACCTGCCGGCGGCCTATTTGTCGGCCGGCCAGCGGCGGCGCTTGTCGATTGCGCGGCTGGTCGCCGTGGCGCGGCCGCTCTGGCTTTTGGACGAGCCAACCTCGGCACTTGATGTGCCGTCGCAAAATCGGCTCGCCGACTTGATGCGCCGCCATCTCGCCGGCGGCGGCATGATCGTCGCCGCCGCGCACGGGCCGATCGGATTGGAACGCGCCCGCGAACTCAAGCTAGGGCCGGCATGAACGCGATTTTGACATGGAGACGCGCGTGAACGCGCTTTTGGCCCTCGTCCTCCGCGACATGCGCCTCGCCATCCGGGTCGGCGGCGGCGCACTAATGGGCGCGCTGTTCTTCCTGGTCGTGGTCACCATGATGCCGTTCGCGATCGGCCCGGACCTTGCGCTGCTGGCGCGCATCGGCCCGGCGATCCTGTGGCTCGGCGCGCTGCTGGCGAGCCTGCTCGCGCTCGACCGGCTTTTTGCGACGGATCACGACGACGGTTCGCTCGACCTCTTGATGATGGGCCGCATGCCGCTCGAACTCGCTGTCGCGGCCAAGGCCATCGCGCATTGGCTGACCACAGCGCTGCCGCTGGTTGTGATCGCACCGGTGCTCGGCCTCATGCTCAATATCGAACTGCGCGCCATGGCAACCCTGGCGCTGACTTTGCTCGCCGGCACGCCCGCACTCACCTTCATCGGGCTGATCGGCGCCGCACTGTCCGTGGCGCTGCGCCGCGGCGGTTTGCTGCTGGCGGTGCTGGTGTTGCCGCTCACCATCCCGGTGCTGATTTTCGGCGTTGCCGCCGCCAATGCGGCCATCGTTGGACCCGCGCCGTTCGGCCCACCTTTCACCATTCTTTGCGCGTTATCCTTGGCGAGCCTGGTGCTGGGGCCGGTGGCCGCGGCAGCAGCGTTGCGCCACGGCCTGGAATGACCGCGTCAGCGGCAAAATACGGGGCCTGCCGCATATTGCGGACCGAACCGATCGCGGCCGAAAACACGCATATTTCCGCTGCCGGCCGCCATTGCCCGGTCCGGCGCGCCTGATTAAAAG
>JBOHII010000024.1:0-4510 GCA_050725955.1 Pseudolabrys sp.
CCTCTATCTGAAATCGCCGTTTGTAATGATCGGCCGAATGCTTTTGAGCTGGCCCTCGATGACCGCATTGAGCTGATCGACATCGCCGATGTGGTTCGCCGGTAATCTGTCCGGGCCCGGCTCGCCCTGGAAGTACCAGCCGAAGAGCGGAAAATGCAGGCCGCCTCCCCCGCTCACGATGGTTCCATCCCATTGGATGGGCCCCGTCACACTGCCGCCGCTGGTCAAAACATAGGCCGTGCCGGGAGTCGTGAGGTTGAGCTGCCGCCCTGACCGTAGCGTGATGATCGCGCAGCATTCGACGGAAATTACGGTGAGCTTGTAACCGGAAGCCCGGTCTCCCGTAATGAGAAGATCGAGAATGGTGCCGCGAATACCGATGGCCGCGACCGGGGTGTTGATCGTGTAATCCCGCGGATTCAGCGCTCCAGTGATAAAGCGGAATGCACCCTGCGCGGCATTGATGACCACGCGTCCGTCGCTCCGATCGGGATCGTAGACGAAGCTGTCGAGTACCAGATCGGCACGCGGGCCGACGCTGAGACTTGTCTTATCGAGAAACAGAAGCTGCGCGGTACTGGCATCGCTGGTGAGGATATGTTCGTGCGCGAAGACGTCGCTTCCGACGGCGAGCGAACGGCTGCTGCCGCCGGATACGCCGCGCACTTGGTTGACGACGGCCGCCGCAACGCCGATTTTTTCGGCCATTGCGCCGGTCGCCGTGGCGGCGCCGAATGCGACAATCGCGCTCAAATACAAAAGCGGGCGTATAAGGTTCGACATGGCGTGACCGTCGGGTGACACTCGTTACAATTTTAGCGATCAATCTCCGGCCGCCGACAAATCCTGCGGGCTTCGATTGGCTGCCGGTTCTAGTTCTGCTAAGAGATACCACGTTTCACTCGGCGGGTAATCCTAGGCATTGAAATGTTTGGAATCCTCACCGGGCGGGAATTTGGTCCGATGCACGTCCCTCGTTGGCCGCAACTGGCTGGATCGCTCGCGGCATCCGCATTTTTATTGACGGCATCGATGGTTGCGCCGGCGGCGGCATCCGATAATCTTGACGCACTTTATTCACAGGTTTTGAAGCATCCCGCGGACAGCCAACTCAATTTGACTTTTGCCCGTGCGGCCGAGGCCGCCGGCGTACTCAGGTGGGCGCTTTCGGCATACGAGCGCGTCGCGGTCAACGACCCCGGCAATGCCGAAGCGCAGGCGGGATTGCAGCGCGTTCGCCGCAAGCTGCAGCCGGACCTGAGCCAGGTGACGGTCGAGCTGGGCACCGCGGCCGAGACCAACCCGCGCTACTATTTGGATCCACGCCGCACCGAAATTGAAGGTCTGGGCTCGATTTCGCTGCGTGACGAGCGGGCCATCGACGGCCAGCGTTGGCGCACGACCGGCATTGTCGCCGGGCAAATCTACAGCCAAAGCGATGACCTCAACTATGGCTATGCCGGCGCCACCATCGGACCGGTCATCGATTTATTTTCCGGCGTGTCGCTGGTGCCCGCGGTCGGTGGGGCGGCTGCATTTTATGACCAGCATTTCTATTACGGCGAAGCCGCGGTCAGCGCGACGTTCGAGGGCGCATCGCAGGGCATCTATCAATCTCTGCAATTGAAACTCGCTCACCGCTCCTACGGCGATTTCTTTCCCTCGGGCGACGGCTTTTATACCGAGGCGCGCGGACGGCTTGCTTTTCCCAACGCAATTGCCAACGGCGGTGTGCTTATCGTGTCGCCTTGGCTGCTTTACAGCGACATTCCGGGGACGACCGTTTCCCCCGTACTCACGGAGCTCGCGCCCGGCGCCTACGTCGAGGGCGGCGGCAAAATCGAAGCCTATCGCGGAATTACCGACTGGCTGATCGTCGGCGCTAACGTGTCGTACAGCAGGCGCGCCTATCGCAATGATCTTACGCCGGCCGGAGACAAACGGGCCGACGACTTGTTCGTCCCCGGTGCAACGTTATTGTTTCCCCACGTTTTCTCGCAGCAGACGGATATCCGCTTCGACTATAAATACCTCTGGAATAATTCAAACGACGCGACGAAGCGTTTTACCGACCGCTTGATTACGGCCAGTTTGATTTTCCGCTTCGACCCTCGACAGCCGTTCTGGGCGCAAACCCCGGCATTGCCGGCCGCACGCTAGAATCCCCGGCGTTAACGTTTCGCCTTCGCCGCGCCTGACGGGCGGCTCATTCCGTGCTATCAAAGCCGCGATAAAAAGGGACCATCACTTGGCCAGACCGAAGCCAGTCAATATGCCCGATGAACGCACGCAGGCGGCGATTGAATCCGCACTGCGCACGCTCGACGCGGAAGGCGGCGGCATCGACGCACTGGCCACCGCGTTGCGCGACGGGTTGGGCGCGAGTTTCGCCGCCGCCGTCGAGTTGATCCGCGCCGCGCAAGGCCGGGTGATCGTGACCGGCATGGGCAAATCCGGCCATGTCGGGCGCAAGATTGCCTCGACCTTCGCCTCTACCGGCACGCCGGCGCTGTTCGTGCATCCGGGCGAAGCGAGCCACGGCGATCTCGGCATGATTGCGTCCGGCGACGTGATCGTCGCGCTCTCATGGTCGGGCGAGACGGCGGAATTAAAAAATCTCACCGACTATTCGCGCCGCTTCCGCATTGGGCTGATCGCCATGACGGCGAATGCCAACTCGACCCTGGCGAATACCGCCGACGCGGTGCTGGCGCTGCCGCAGGCGCGCGAAGCCTGCCCGCATAATCTCGCGCCGACCACCTCCTCGCTGATGCAGCTCGCACTCGGCGATGCGCTGGCGATCGCGCTGCTCGAAAGCCGCGGCTTTACGGCGGCGCAGTTCGGCCTGCTGCACCCCGGCGGCAAGCTTGGCTCGATGCTCAAGCGCGTGCGCGAAATCATGCATACCGGCGCCTCGGTACCCCTGGCGCCGCTCCGCACCACCATGTCGGATGCCATCCTCGTGATGACGGCAAAAGGCTTCGGCTGCGTCGGCATCGTCGATGCGCAAGGGCTGCTGGTCGGCATCATCACCGACGGCGACTTGCGCCGCCATATGCGGCCGGACCTGCTGGATCAAATCGTCGACGGCGTGATGACGCGTGGGCCGAAGGTGGTGCGGCCCGATCAGTTGCTCAGCGAATCCTTGGGGATGCTCAACTCGAAGGTGACCGCACTCTTTGTGGTCGAAGCCGGCAAGCCGGTCGGCATCATTCACGTGCACGATCTGTTGCGCGCCGGCGCGGCCTAAGCACTGCTAAAAGCGGTATTATCAGTCTTACCAACCGCAGCCGAATTCGGCTAATGTAACCGCCATGAGCGAGCAAATGCTTGGCGGAGTTCGGGAGGAATCCCGACAGCCCGCGCCGCAACGACAATCGCCTCAACATCTGCAGGCCTTGACTATAGCGCGCGCCTTCATGCCAAAAAAGGTCGTCGGCCACGAAAAAATAAGGCTCGGCCGCGATTCGGACGGCGGTTATGTCCTCATTGACGATTTTTCCGGCGTCGGCGCGGCGCTGTCATTCGGTATTTCCAACGACGTGTCGTGGGATCTCGACATCGCTCGACGCAACATCCGCGTCCACCAATTCGATCACACGATCGGGAAAGCTCCCGTAGACAATCCGATGTTTTCTTTTCACAAGCAGCGCGTGGCGGCCACCGACGGCATTGGCGCGATCAGCTTAAACAGCACTGTCCGGCACTTCTTGGCCGGCTGTGATCGTGCAATTCTCAAGATCGATATCGAGGGTGACGAATGGGCCGCGTTCCATGCCGCGTCGATTGCGACATTGGCAAGGTTTTCGCAGATCGTTTGTGAATTTCACGAGCTCGGAGATGCCGGCATGGCGAGCAGATCCGAATTGTTTCTGACGGTCTTGAATAAGTTGCGTTCGATCTTTGAGGTGGTGCATGTGCATGGCAACAACCATCAGCACTTCGTCAACATCGCCGATATAGTTCTGCCGGCGGTACTCGAGGTCACGTTTGCAAACCGGAATTACTTTCAATTTGCGGACACGGACGAGATATTCCCGACGCCGCTCGATCGGCCGAACGACCCAGACCGTCCGGAAATTCCGCTTGGCAACTTTCAATTCTAGTCGGCGAGCCGATTGAAAATTCCACTTGCCCTTCGCAATACCGGCACGTTCAGCGCCCGATCCGCGCAACTGCAGCACTTACCGCTTCCACCGAGGGCGGCGCCCCGTCGGCGCCGAGCACCGCAATCGGCCCGCTGCCGACCGGTCCGGTCAGGCTGGGCATGCTGCCGGCAAAGATCGCTACCAGCGGCACGCCGAGCGCGGCGGCAAGATGCATCAGCCCGGTATCGACCCCGACCACGAATTGCGCCCCGGCGATCAGCCGCGCCACCTGATCGAGCGACGCCCGCTCGGGCACCCGCGCCTGCGGCAATTGCGCAGCGATGCGCTCGCTGCGGGCGCGCTCGGTCTCGGTGCCCCACGGCAACACCAGTTCAAGCCCGGAAAGCGCCCGGCCGAGCGCG
>JBOHII010000025.1:0-6940 GCA_050725955.1 Pseudolabrys sp.
GTCCCGGCCTGCGCTGGGAAGCGGTCAACGAGGGTTCGGCCGGCCAGATGGCCACCGGCAGTTCCGATGGGGACGTGGTGCAAGGATTTGGCGCTGTCGGCGGCCGCCCGTCGCCGCTCTGTCGAACCTACCTGCACCGCAACGGCGAGGACATCCGCGTCAAGCCGCACCGGCTGGTCGATGTTAAGGAAGGCGACATCCTGATCAAGCATTCCAGCGGAGGCGGCGGCGTCGGCGAGCCGGCCGAGCGCGATCCTGAGATGGTGCGCGAAGACGTCGAGAACGGGCTGGTGTCGCTGCAGGCCGCGCGCGAGATCTACAAAGTCGTCGTCGATGCGAAGACGTTAAAAATCGATCGGGCGGCAACGAAAAAACTGCGGGAACAATCCTCCGCATGACCGGCAAGCGAGCAAATCGGCTCGACCGCCGCGATCGCTACAGGTCCACGCGCGAAAGCGTTGGATTTTTCGTTCGCGAGGTTTACCGTTCGTTTGCCCGCTGCCTGCAGCCGCGTATCGCGCGCGAAGGCGTTTCCATCGGCATGTGGTTCGTGTTGCGAGCGTTATGGGATGAAGACGGCATGACGCAACGCGAGCTCGGCGAGCGCGTCGGTATCAACGGCCCGACCATGGTGACCGCACTCAATTCAATGGAACGCGCCAATCTGGTCAAACGCGTGCAAAATCGGACCGATCGCCGCAAGATCAATGTCTTCTTGACTGCGCGCGGGCGGAATTTGAAACGAAAGCTGTGGCCGATGGCCGCCGAAGTTCTTGCCGTCGGTTTGTCCGGGCTAACGCGCAACCAAGTGCTGTCGCTCAACAAGATGCTCACACAAATCCTCGCGAATTTGGAGCACGATCATTTCGGATGACTCCCAGCCCCTCCCACCGGCCGAAGAGGCGCTGCGGCTGCTGCGCCGTATGCAATTGATTCGCGCCTTCGAGGAACAGGTGCGCAGCCTGTTTTCCGGCGGAGCGGTCCCTGGCCTGGTACATCTGTGCGCCGGGCAGGAGGCGGTGGCGGTCGGCATCTGCTCGCTGCTCGGTGCCCACGACACGATCGCCAGCAATCACCGCGGGCATGGTCATTGCCTGGCCAAGGGCGCCGATGTCGCGCGGTTGATGGCCGAGATTTTGGGGCGGCGTACCGGCTATAGCCTCGGCCGCGGCGGCTCACTGCACATATTCGATGCCGAGAACGGCAATCTCGGCACCACGGGAATTGTCGGCGGTGGCATTCCGCTCGCCGCCGGTGCGGCGCTGAGCGCCAAGCGGCGCGGACGCCGTGATGTGGCGGTCGCCTTCTTCGGCGATGGCGCGCTTAATCATGGGCTGCTGTTCGAGGTCATGAACATGGCGGCGATCTGGCGCCTTCCGGCGCTGTTCGTCTGCGAAAACAACGGCTTCGGCGAGTTCACCGCCATCGAGGACGTGACCGCAGGGCCCGATCCAATCGCCCGCGGCCGCGCCTTTGGCATCCCATCGGAAACCGTTGACGGCATGGACGTACTCGCGGTGCGCGCCGCCGCGTTGCCTGCCCTTGAGCGCGCGCGCGACGGCGGCGGGCCGAGCTTTCTGATCTGCAATACCTATCGTTATGGCGGCCATCACGTCGGCGACAAGCAGGACTACAAGGACGACGCGGACGCCAAAGCCTGGCGCCTGAAAGATCCGATCGAACGGCTCGGCCGCAGGCTCTTGGACTCCGGCCTGGCGAGCGCGGCGGCGATCGCCGCGCTCAAGCGCGAGATCGACGAAGAAATTCGCACCGCTGTCGAGCTGGCGAAAACGGCCCCCGCCCCCGCGGCGGATGATCTAGGGGCGCATCTTTATGCCTAGCCCGCGCCCGCTTACCTATCGCGCCGCAGTGCTGGAAGCGCTGTTTGGCGAAATGCGCCTGAATGACTCGGTCATCCTGATGGGCGAGGACATCGGCGCCGCCGGCGGCGTGTTCAAGCAGACCGAAGGCCTATTCGCCGAGTTCGGCGAAGAACGCGTGATCGATACGCCGATCTCGGAATCCGGAGCATTCGGCATTGCGGTCGGCGCCGCAATGACCGGGCAACGGCCGGTGTTTGAAGTGATGTTCGGCGACTTCATCACGCTGATCATGGACCAACTGGTCAATCAGGCAGCCAAGATCCATTACATGTCGGCCGGCCAGTTCAGTGTCCCGCTGGTGGTGCGTACTGCGGTTGGCATCGGTGGAAATCTCGGACCTCAGCACTCGCAAAGCCTGCACGCCTGGCCGGTGCATATTCCCGGCTTGAAAGTGGTAATGCCCTCGGCCCCGGCCGATGCAAAAGGACTGATGGCTGCCGCCATCCGCGACGATAGTCCGGTGATCTATTTCGAGGATCGCATGCTGTACAATCTGCGCGATGCGGTGCCGGACGGCGACTACGTCGTGCCGATCGGTAGCGCCAAGGTCAAACGCGAAGGCCGCGACGTGACCGTGATAGCGACCGGCCGCATGGTGCATATCGCCATGGCTGCCGCCGAATTGTTGGCGAAGGAAGAGATTTCGGCCGAAGTGGTCGACCCGCGCAGCCTGGTGCCGCTCGACCTCGATACCCTGGTGGCGTCGGTGAAGAAGACTGCGCGCGCGATCGTGGTGGACGGTGGCTACCGACGATTTGGCGTCACCGGCGAGATCGCCGCCAGCGTCGCCGAGCACGCCTTCGACTGGCTTGATGCGCCGGTGCTCCGCATCGGCGGCGCCGACGTTCCAATTCCGTTCAGCAAAACGCTGGAGCCTTTGGTGCTTCCCGACGCCCAGCGTTTGGCCCGCGAGGCCGCCGCGCTGGTGCGCGGCCAGCGATAAATCATTTGGGAGGACATGCATCCATGACAATCACATCCCTCGATAGACGAACCAGTTCGTCGATCTTCGACCGCATGCTGATGATGCGCCATTTCGAAGAGGCCGTGATCCGGCTCTATAAGGAAGGCCGCTTTGCCAGCCACTACCATATCTATATCGGGCAGGAAGCGACCGGCGGCGCCGTGCTCGAGGTGCTGGGCGCAAAGGATTTGATCTGCACAACGCACCGCAATCACGGCCACATTATTGGACGCGGGAGCGACCCAAACCGGGCGATGGCTGAAATCCTCGGCCGCGCGACCGGCTTCAACGGCGGCCGCGGCGGCACGCTCCACCTCTGCGATCCCAGCCACGGTTTCCTGTCCACCTCGGCCATCGTCGGCGGCTGCCCGGGTCTTGCAACCGGCGCCGGCTACGGAATTAAGGTCAAACGCGAGCCGCATGTTTCTGTCGGGTTCTTCGGCGATGGCGCGCTCGAAGAGGGGCTGGTCATCGAGTGCTTCAACATCGCGGCGCTGTGGAAGCTGCCGGTGGTTTATGTCTGCGAGAACAATTCTCCCGGGGCCATGGGCCCGCAGCAGGGCGGCTACCCGACAGCGACGACCGCGACCGACAGCTTCACCCGCCTGCCCGCCGCCTATGGCATCCATTGCCTGAAGGTCGACGGCATCGACGCCGGCGCGGTGTATGCAGCCACAACCGAGGCGGTCGAACGCTGCCGCGCCGGCGACGGCCCGGTCTTCATCGAAGCCTTCACCACGCGCTGGCCGGGCAGCAGTCCCCTGTGGCCGGAGCTTGCGACCGTCACCGATCTCAGCCAGGCCTGGGAGCCGGCGCGCATCGCCGGACCGCATACCGACTGGTTGCGCGACCACGATCCCTTGCTACGTGCGGCCCGCGAGCTGGTTGCTGCCGGTCACGCCTCGCGCGATGAGCTGATGGCCCGCGACATAGCCGCGCGCGAGCGCATCGCGGCAGCGGCGGAATTCGCCATCGCCAGCCCGATGCCCGATCCGGCAACCGTCGCCAACCACGTGTTCGCGTGAGCAGGAGCGTTTGATGCGAAAAATAAGCTACGCCGCCGCCATCGTCGAAGCCCTGCGCATAAGCCTGGCCGAGGACCCGCACGTCAGCCTGATCGGAAGCTACGTGCTCGGGCTCGGCCCCAAGCGCGCGCTGATGGACCCGATCCGTGCCGAATTTGCCGACCGCATCTACGATCCGCCGATTTCGGAGGCGGCGATCGTCGCAATCGGCGCCGGCGCGGCGATGGCCGGCGCGCGCCCCTTCGTCGATATCGGCACCGGCAGCTTTACCTATGTGGGCTGGTCGCCGCTGGTCAATGAGGCGGCGGTCGCCTGCCATATGTCCAACGGCACGCTTCGCGTCCCGGTCGTCTACCATTGTCTGCACGGCTTGCGCGGTGGCGGCGCGGCCCAACACAGCCACAGTCCGCAAGCAATGTTGTGGAACGCCGCCGGCCTCGAAATCGTGATTCCATCCAGCCCCTATGACGTCAAGGGCCTCATTCGCAGCGCGATCAAGAGCGACAATCCCACGATGTTCGTCAATCATGCCCGGCTGATGGATATCGAAGGCGACGTGCCGGAGGAGGATTACACGATCCCGTTCGGCCGCGCCGACATCAAGCGGCCGGGCCGCGACGTCACCGTGATCGCGACTTCATATGTCGTGCACGCCGCATTGACGGCAGCCTCGACCTCGGCGGGCGAAGGCATCGACGTCGAAGTGCTCGATCCGCGCACGCTGGTGCCGCTCGACCGGGACCTGATCCTGCAATCGGTCGGCCGCACCGGCAGGCTGGTGGTGGCCGACGAGACCAACGAGAACTGCGGCATCGCGTCCGAACTGTCGGCTATCGTGGCAGAGCACGGCTTCAAGTCGCTGCGCGCCCCGATCATGCGCGTTACCAGGCCGAACATCCCGACCCCATTCAGCCAACCGCTCGAACAGGCCATCACGCCCACGGCGGAGAAGATCGCCGACGCGGCGCGCCGAAGCATGGCCTGGACCTGAAAGCGGTGATCAAGTCGGTTGATAGCGGGCGCCGATCGACGGCTTGCTTTGCCCGAGGCCGGGCAGCTCCCAGGCACCGGCGCCGGCCGGGTTGATGTCGGCGGCGATATCGACATCGATCAGATAGGGTTTGTTGGCCGCAATGCCTTTGCGAACGGCCTCAGCCAAATCGCCGGCGCGGTCGACGCGCACGCCTTCAACTCCGGCCGAGCGCGCCATGGCGGCGAAGTCCGGATTGTAGCGCTCGCCGGTCAACGGATTGTGGAAGTCGGTGGCAAGTTCGCGGCCGTTCAGATAGCCGCGCTGCAATCCGCGAATGGACGCATAAGCGTAATTATTCCACACCACCAAAACTACCGGCAGATTGTATTCGACCGCCGTGCCCAGCACGCTGGCGTGCATGAAGAAGGCGCCGTCGCCGCAGACCGACACGCAAGGGCGATCGGACGCCGCGAATTTCGCCCCCAAGACGCCGGCGACACCAAAGCCCATCGGCCCGAAACCCATTGAGCCGATCAACGAATCCGGGCGTTTCGGCTTGCAATAGCCCAACAGCCAATTGTGATGCACGCCGATGTCGCTGACCAGGATGGCGTCCTCCGGCAGCCCCTTATCGATCTCCAGCGCGGCCCGTTGCGGATTGATCGGCTGGGTGTCGTCGGTGAAGCCGGGGGCGACGAACTTGTCCCATTCCTTGCGGTAACCGTCGATCGCCTGCAGCCACTTCTTACGTGCGTCGGCGCGTTTGGTCAGGTCGGCACGCCGGTCGAGTTCGGCATGCAGTTGGCGGAGGAAGGTGCGCACATCGGCCATCAGGCCGAGCGCGACCGGATAATTGCGGCCGATTTCCTCCGGATCGATGTCGACATGGATCAGCTTGGTCGGCGGGATGGTGAACGAGTAGCCCGGGATCCACGAGCTCGATGTGCGGTCGTCGAAGCGTACGCCGAGCGCCAGCAGCACGTCGGCTTGTCGTGTGGCGTGGTTGGCTTGGTAGTGGCCGCCGCGCGCGACGAGTCCGAGCGAAAGCGGATGATTTGTATCGATGGCGCCGAGACCGCTGGCCGATGCCGCCACCGGAATCTGCAAGCGCTCTGCCAGACGCAGCAACTCCCCGCAGGCGCCGCCGTAGCGCACGCCTTGGCCAACGATGATGCAGGGCCGCTCGGCCGACAGAAGCATATCGACCGCCTTGATGACGCCCTCGGGATCGGCGCCGCAGCGGCTTGAAATATTTGCACTCCATTCCTCGGGATTGGGCGCTTCTTCCGCCGCCGATTCCAGAAACACGTCGAACGGCACGTCGAGCACAACCGGCCCCGGGCGACCGGTCACCATGGTTTTCCAGGCTTGCCGGACCGCGAGCGGCACCATCTCGCCACGCGTCGGCTGGAACACCTTCTTGCAATAGGAGCGCACGGTCGATGGAAAATCGGCTTGGTAGTGGCGATAAAGCTCCTGAAAGGCGCCGCGATTAAACTGGCTGGTCGGCACGTTGCCGGTCACCGCCATGAAGGGCACCGAATCGAGGAAGGCATTGCCGAGCGAGATCGGCAAGTTGGCCGAACCCGGCCCGCACGAGGTGAAGGTCGCGGTCGGCCGCCCGGAGACGCGATAATAGACGTCGGCCATGAAGCCGGCGACGCTTTCGTGATGCACCGAGACGGTTTTGATGTCGTGCTGACGTTCGAACAGCGCGTCTATAAACTGGATATTGCCGTGGCCGCAAAGGCCGAAAACATTCGGTACTTTCTGCTGGATCAGATAGTCGACGATGACCTGGGCGCCGTTGAGCATGTTACGCGTCGACATCGGATTGCTCTCCTAAAGGTACGCTTGCAAGCGGCCATTACGGCGATTGCTTGGCGCGCTGGCCGGCGGTGGTGCCGGCGATCTTTCCGAACACGGCACCGTTCATCAGCCCGGTGCCGCCGGGATAGTTGAAATAGAAGATGCCGCCGACCAATTCACCGGTCGCATACAGGCCCGGGATCGCCGCGCCGTCGGTGTCCATGACGCGCGCGCTGGTGTCGATCTTGAGGCCGCCAAAGGTGAAAGTGAGCCCGCAGGTCACCGC